>JAKBSX010000053.1 GCA_021844725.1 Actinomycetes bacterium
TTTTATTGGTGGTTCCAACTTCGATTCAGCTGATATCGATGGGATTCCTTGCCGAGCAAGCCTCGGAGGCGATAATGTGGCGAGGGTTGATATTGTCACGTGCGCTTCAGCACTTTATTGAAAACGTGGCCTGGTCAAATATCGATTATCTCCTGATTGACATGCCTCCCGGCACTGGAGATATTCAGATGGCTCTAGCAAGGATGCTTCCGCGAACCGAGATGCTGATTGTGACCACCCCTGCTCTTGGTGCTTCAACAGTGGCTTCACGTATGGGGGACATGGCCAAAAAGGGTCACCTGCGCATTTGTGGAGTTGTAGAAAATATGTCCGGATTTACCTGTGACCATGGCGAATACTACGATCTTTTCGGAAGTGGCGGCGGTCAGGAAGTAGCGGATCAACTGGGCACATCCCTGATTGATCAAATTCCCTTTACGCCCGAGGTTGCACATCTCGGAGACCAGGGTAAAACTCTGGTTGAGTCAGAACCAACCCACCAGCATCAACGCATGGCCAGGGAGGCGATCATACGACTTGCTAAAGAAATCGTCACCGAAGTCGCACCTCTTTATGAGGTCCAAAGTTGCTCAGCACGAATGGTTGATGCAATAAACTCAGCGCTCGGATCACTCTGAGTCTGGGGATGGAATAACAAAAGTCAGCTTGCCGTTCTGAAAAATTTCAACAGGTGAGGTACGCGGGATCTGCTCAAGCGAACTGGCCCAAGCAAGAGCCTGGCTGACAGTGGCAAATTCGGCAAGCGAATTAAGATTTGAAATAGTGGGAAGCACCAACTTCATCTGGTTGAGGCTGTTCATCTTGAGCGCTTGCTGAGGCTCAATCCATACACTATCTACTGCTTCGCTATTGTCATGAATGGCGTCCTGGCCTTCTGGGGCAGCGGCCAGAAAAAATCTGGTGTCATATCTGCGTGGCCGACCCAAAGGAGTTACCCAGTGGCTCACATAAACCAAATCAGAAACCATGAGCTCTAAGCTATTGTTTATCACCAGGTCAGAGAATGTGATCTCTTTCCGGTTGAGCCTTCTTCTCATCTGCTGATACTTTTGGGATTGTTGGCCGGAGTCCAGAGATATATGACCTGAAGTTGAATTATTGGATGGATCGTCTCTGGACCTTGCCAGTAGCACCCCTGCTTCTTCAAAGCACTCCCGAATCGCGGCAACGTAGAAAGCCAGTCCCCCATTATTGAGCCCTAGCTTTAACGACGCTTGCTCATCACTCAAACCGACACAGCTATGAGCCAGCTGGGAATCAGACAAATCAACCGCACCTCCTGGAAAGACGGAGACTGCACCCACAAACTCCAGCTCCTTGGACCGCTCAAGCAACAACACCTCTATCCCGCCACCGGATTTATCACGTATCAGCATCACGCTTGAAGCAAGACGAGGTTTCATAATGTTAAAACTAACATCGATAGATGACTCTAATTCTTTAGTTCGGATGTAATCTTGGCTAAGTGAGACCTCCTTCTGTTGATTCACTAGCTAAATCGCTCAGCAGCTTTCCATTGCCCCACCAGCTCAAGGTGGAGGCTGCCAGAAGATCGATAGCCAATAACGATTTTGAGAATGTTCAAAACTATGCCAAAGAAATATACGATGATCTTCTTCGGCCGGTAATCAATGGCACTGGCGTGCTTATTCATACGAACCTGGGCAGATCTCCGCTTAAGGCTGCTAAAGATCAATACGGTGGCGCAAGATATTCCACCTTGGAATTCGATCTACCCAATGGCAGGCGAGGTTCGAGGGCAAAAAAGGTGGGAAACCTGATTGCCGGATACATTGAGGCTGAATCTGCCATCGTTGTAAATAATGGAGCTGCGGCGATTTTGCTTGTGCTTAGCGCACTTGCCTCAAATCGGCCGATCCTGATTTCAAGAGGCGAACTTGTCGAAATTGGCGGTGGATTTAGAATCCCCGACGTGCTCAAGGCATCAGGGGCTCAACTAATCGAAGTTGGAACCACCAATAAAACCAGGCTGAAGGACTATGAAAGCACATCTAGCGAACTAGAGTCCCCTGGGATTCTGAAAGTTCATGCATCAAATTACAAAATCACCGGGTTTACCGAATCGGTCACGATAGAACAGCTGAAATCACTTGGCTTAGAGGTATTTTTTGATATCGGTTCCGGACTTTTGGACCAAACTGCGCCCTGGCTTGGCTGGCCCACCCCAGCCTGGTTGAAAAATGAACCCGGCGCTAAGCAGGCACTTAAAAGCGGTGCCGATATCATAACTTTTTCCGGAGATAAACTCATGGGAGGCCCCCAGGCTGGGATTATAGCGGGAAGCAAAGATCTGGTTGCCCGCTGTGCGGATCATCCGCTTTATCGGGCCATGCGACCTGGAAATTTGGTGTTGGAAGCCCTGCAGGAAACAATCTTTACCTACCTGGACAACCGAGCGGACACGCTTCCGATTTGGAGGATGGCAAAAATAAAACCGGAGACGCTAAAACTAAGGGCTGAGGAAATAGGAATTGGCAAACCGGTTTCGCTTTTTGGTACTCCCGGTGGGGGATCTCTACCTGGTGAGAAGATCGAATCTTATGGAATTGCCATCCACGGAGACTGCACCCGACAGCTTCGCAATTTAGATCTGCCGATCATTGCCCGAATGGAAGGTCCGAACACGGTAATAGACCTTAGAACAGTAGACCCCATGGACGACCAACATATAAAGTCAGCACTCTGTAAAGTCTTTGAAACCAATGGTAACTAAGCAACCAAGGTGGTACGGGCATTGACCGCTTTCGTTTTGGCAACGGCAGGGCACGTGGACCATGGCAAGTCGTCACTGATCCTGGCTCTGACGGGAACTGATCCTGACCGGTGGAAAGAAGAGAAGGAACGTGGGCTCACCATTGACCTGGGCTTTGCCCATATCCAGCTTCCGTCGGGCAAAGAGCTGTCGCTTATTGATGTTCCTGGACATATCCGGTTCATCAAAAACATGCTGGCTGGAGTAGGTGCTATCGACGGAGCACTTTTCATAGTCGCGGCTACCGAAGGTTGGAAACCGCAGAGTGAAGAACATCTCAGGATACTTGACCTGTTGGGCACGAAAACGGGCATCGTAGTGATAACCAAGTCATCCCTGGTTGACTCAGACTGGCTTGAACTTTGCAAGCTGGAAGTAACTGACCACGTCGCAGGAACTTTTCTACAAGATGCACCGATAGTGCCGGTCGATTCGATCACAGGAGAGGGCCTTCCGCTACTAATAAACCAGCTTGAGTCGATGGTCGCATCTCTTGAACCATCCGCTGACCGAGAGCGGCCAAGACTGTGGATAGACAGAGTATTTTCTTCAAAGGGGTCAGGCACAGTCGTTACCGGCACACTAAGCGGCGGGAAAATATCGCTCGAACAGGAAATGGCAATCTTCCATTCTTCTGGTAAAAGTTGGACCACCACTGCCAAAGGCAAGGCTAATTCGTTCTTGGAAAAGATCGAGGACAGGGTATCTAACGTCCGCATAAGAGGTCTTCAGTCTCACGGCAAAACGCTGACAGTCGCTGAACCGGGTCGTCGCCTGGCGGTAAATCTGGCAAACATCTCCTCTGAGAAAATTTCCAGGGGGGATGTCCTTATCACCCCTTGGCAGTGGAGCGCTACTGCAACTTTTGATGGCTCAGTAAAAGTTTTGGCTTCGATCTCACATAAGTTTTCAAAAAAAGGTGCTTATGCGGTGTATTTGGGTTCCGCAGACTTCCCGGTCAAAATCAGTCTGATCGGCAAGGAGGACCTGGAACCTGGAGAAAATGGCATGGTGAGAATCCACCTCGAATCGTTTGTACCCCTTACCAAGGGAGATCGATTCATCATACGGGAACTCGGCCGACAGGAAACAGTCGCTGGGGGTCAAATAGTAAATGTAAACCCTACCACTACGCTCCAAAACGCATCGGCCTCAATGCAAACATTAGAAGAGATCGTGAACGAGAGGGGTCTGTGCGAAACTTCACTAATATTCAAAATGACCGGCGACCATGTGGCCGCAAATCTTGGTACACGCTATTTAATCTCCGATCAACGGCGTAAAGAGATAGCAGGCAAATTGCTTCAAAAAGCTGAAGCAGCCGGGGAAATAGGATTTGACATCTCCGAACTTGGCGAACCCGAAAGACTGGTTCTACTGGAGCTCAAAGATCTAAAAGTAGAGCAAACGCGGGTTGTCAAGTCCGGGATGGACGACTTGAATAGTTCACTTACCTCCCACCCATTCGTAGTAGAACTGAGTAAAGCACTTTTTTCCCCTCCCGCACCTGAGAACATAGACCGGGAAAGACTAAGGGAATTAGTCAGGAGAAATATTGTCATCGAATCGGAAGGAATTTACTTCTCACCCAAAGCCATTGATGCCGCCAAGAATGTTATCTGGACGCTCCACCTCCAACAACCGGAAGGATTCACTGTTTCAGAACTAAGAGAGCGTCTGGGGACCTCACGAAAGTACATTCTCCCCTTACTCGGATATATGGACAGCCACGGACTTACCCGGCGGAAAAATGATTTGCGAATTCCAGGACCAGCACTTATAAAAGAATTCAGCTCAAGCTAGTAAGTAGCTGAACGAATTGATCGGGATGAGTGCTTATCCAGCTGTGCGTCCCCTGGACCCAGATCGGCTCCACTTGGGCGCACTTTGCGATTCTGGCCACCGAATACCGGGATATCACACGGTCACTTTTGGCACCAACTACTGTTATTTTCACTGTGCGCTTGGCAAGCCTGTCGAGTTCGGCACATATTTGATAGTTTCGGGCCAGCTTGGAAAGCTCCCATAATCCTTTCGGGTCTCGTATAAACTGGGAAAGGCCCACGCCTACCATTGAAACCAGATGTTTTGGTGCAATCGCAGAATTCACCAAGTCAATCGGTATCGACAATGACCACTCAAGTGATGACCTAAGTTCTATTAATTCACCTTTGGAATTGGCATGTCCGCCCACAGAGGAAAGTAAATATAGTCGCTCAATTCCGTCAGGATATCGGTCGGCAAAGCTGGCGGCAAGACCGCCGCCAAGTGAATGGCCTGCCAATACAATCTGTTCTGAGTTACCCACCGCGTCTACAAGTTTCTTAAACCACCCGGTCAGCACATCAAGCGACGGCATAGAGCCTCTTGCTGAAATCGGGTCAGACGGCCCATTGCCTGGCAAATACGGAGCCACCACCTCATAGCCTTGGGAAGCCGCTCCAACTAGAGCAGAGCCATAGACACCGGGATTTGTGGCCCACCCATGCAAAAAAAATAACATCTTTCCCTGGCCGCCATGAAGGTAGCTGGCTTTTCTGCCGTCTACGACGCAACTTTTAAGCTCAAGCTTTGCGCCTCCCTGGACTGAATAACTCATACCTATAGGTTACGACAAAGCTGAGTACTAAATAAATTGGTGATGGAAATCGTCAAGCCGAAATCTCAATGCGCCTGCCAAATACTACAGAATCCTAAGAATAGCTGACCAACTGAAACCTTTACAACCCAGCAACTGGTGTCCGCCTAAATCCAAACTCTTTATCCAGGCACTCGAGTTGAGTTCAGAAACAGCAGAGACCCTTTCTGGACACCAAAAATCTGCTCAACTAGCTCCAGAAAAACATTCGGGGTTCATCCTTCTTGCGACAACATCTCATAAAAGGAAAATCCAGCCAGAAGGATTAGAGGCTCTCTACCAAGCGGGCATCAAAGCGGGCCACTAAGGAATACTCAGATTGCTCCCAGTGGAATCCTGAGACCATTTTGAACTATAGACAACCTTGGCTCCTGAATAAAATTTTATTTCTAGAGGCGAGGTACATACCGCGTTACATACACCTGTCACCTTGCCCAGAGGCATGACAAAGAACGACCATCCATCAAGCTTTGCTGGTAAGACAGCACCACGGAGTACTGGACGCGAATCCGGTTTGACGGTGAATGCAGTGACAGAATTTGGCACGATACCAAATAAGAATCTTTCACCGTCATTGCGCGTCTTGAGAGAAATCGTAGGTGAAGCGCTTGACCCGGAAAACCAGTTTCCAATTCCTCCTTGCCCGGAAAGACTCAAATCAACCCAAATATTCCCAGGTTGCATATGGGCTGATAGCACCCATGTCCGGTTCGCAACTCTGCCTGACGCAAGCTCTGTGCCACCCGGAGGCACAAGTGGGGAGTTGAGAGGTGGGGAACCTACAACTCCAGGTGTGCAGGGGCCGCTAAAAAGCGGCTTGTTGTTGACGATGCAGTTCCCAATCGAAGGATTGTAATTGATTCCATTGGCTATGTTTTTCAGAGCAGATAATGGCAGTCCACTCCCATTCAAGTTGAACTCAACACCCGGCCTCTCAATCCATGCCAGAGAAATCCTGGGATAAGAGGTCGTCAATATAGGTGAAGCAGAAATCGGAGGTCCTGACGGGACTTTATTTGTCAACCACATACTTCGACAAACTGGATCAATCTGATTTTCTGGCGCATTGGATGGACCGCTGCAAGAGATCGACTTTTCCCTTTTACCATTTACATAGGTATAACTGACGGTTCCAGTCACATGGTCGTAAAAAGTTATCGCTATCGCTTTGTGTCCTCTGACAGATGTAAACAAACCGGATTCGGTAGCATTGGCAGCTGGCAACCTTGACTGAAGCGATTCGTTGGCAGATTGCACTATCGAAAAAACAAACTGTTCCGGGTGTGCTGCCGTCCCTCCCTGATAAACGATGGTACGTTGAAAGCTCTGGGGATAAGTGGCTTTATTTATCCTTTCATCTGATATCAGATGAAAGCCGGCTGGAAGAAATCCAAAAGAGACCTCTTTATCTAAAAGATGCGGAGGACCTGGTGTAGCAAAGCTAGTGAACTTCATTTCAGGGTTAGAGCTAGCGTTATAAACAACGTTCGCTATGGCTAGTATCGATAATCCAATCAGCAATGGTGAACATGCATATGACAGCCGGCGCTTCATTCGACGCCTTTTTGCACGCGATCTAATCTCATCAATTTCAAGCGGTTGAACCAGAGGCTCTTCAATAAATGGTTCTGCCATTTCTCTAAGTCGTGACATCATTGCTCCACTCTTTGCTGCTCGTTTTCAGTCAAAAGTTCGCCAAGTTTAGTGTGTGCAGCACGTAGCGTCTGGGAAATCGTTCCTCTGGCGACCCCCAGAATATTTGCAATTTGAATTTCAGTTAAATCACCTATATAACGCAGAACCACGACTTCCCGTTGGCGCTTTGGAAGGGTTGAGACCAGTTTCCAAATCTCTTGAACTCCTAATGGAAGTGCGGATTCACCTGCACTGCTTATCGATGGACCATATTGCCTGGTTAGGCGTCTGGATCGTCGCCTTACCAGATTGATCGCCACTTTGTAGGTCCATCCCGCAGGGGATTCGAGCAACCTAACCCGTTCCCACTTGTCATAGGCTCGAACAAATGCCTCGTCTACCACTTCCTCAGCAAGATAGAGATCGCCAACTACAAAAGTCAGAGTGGCTAAGACACGGGCGTGCTCAGTACGGTACCAATGTTCAAATCCAGAATCGTCGCTTCCTTGCACAGTAGTTAAAGCCTACGAAGCTAGAAAATTGCTGAGTCAAATTCCCAACTTTGCACATTTTTAATCTTCGGATGATCTGGACAATCTTAACTTGCAGCTACACCTGGGCCGGGAAGGCAATCCCGGGGTTGTGAACTGAGTACCGGTGATCAGTTCACCGGGTATGCAAGAAGCTGCCGGTAAGACTTTATCCAGAACGCTCAGATGGACTCTTCTCGAATCCTACAATGCCACAAGTCATTACATTTGGGTTCCTCTGTACAAATGCCTCAAAAATTTACAGTTCTACATCTTCTAAAGGATACGCGAGGGCCTTCGGCCCTTACGGATGCGACTTCTGACCACTTGATATTGTTCAGTGCCCCCAGAGCATATGGATAACTCACGGGTTGCAGAGTGGTTTCAAGCGCAGCATAAATTACAAATCATTCCCGGCTGCTATGACGGCTATAGCTCAACCGTCGAGCACAAGGTCATCCAAATATCTCATTGAGTACGTATATCTATTTGAAGATGGTAGGTTTTGTAAAAGTATTTTAAAGTTCAATAACCTATGGTTATAACCGGAGGACAAATGGCAACAAAAAAAGCTGCTTCGACACAACGTGGTCAAGTAATTGCGCTTATATCCATAGTTGTAGTTCTGTTGATTGTTGCAGCACTGATCTTGATCAAAGTCAATAGATCAGCTGCCCCTCAGCAGGCATCCTCCAAGTTGGCTCCAGCCAACGTAGTATCTGCAGTGACCCACATACCTGCCAGTGACTATGCATCCATTGGCTACAACAGCTCCAATCCCTTGCCTTCGCCTATTTCCCAAAAAGGGTCACTAACGCAAGCGGGAAAGCCGGAAGTGCTTTTCATGGGAGCTGACTACTGTCCTTTTTGCGCAGCCCAAAGATGGGCAGTAGTAGCCGCACTTTCAAGGTTTGGGACCTTTAGCAACCTGGGCACAACTTCATCATCATCTACTGACGTTTACCCAAATACCCAAACATTCAGCTTCTATGGCTCCAGCTATTCATCTCCTTACATTAGCTTTGTCGGAGTTGAGCTTCAAACCAATATCCCATCAAACGGAAGTTACACCACGTTACAAAAGCCAACCGCACAACAAAACAACCTGATCACCACCTGGGATAAACCCCCGTACACCCCGTCGCAGGGGGGGATACCTTTTGTTGACTTTGGCAACAAGTACGTCATGGGAGGAGCGAGCTATGACCCAGCAATACTTCAGGGGCTTTCCCTCCAGACTATTGCAGGAAGTCTGTCAAACACCTCCACTACCCCGTCTAAGGCAATCCTGGCTGCTGCCAACGTATTGACAGCCACAATCTGCAAAATCGACAACAACAAACCCGCGAGCGTCTGCAGTTTAAGCTATATACAGAAAATCGAAAAAGCAATCAAATAGGTTTTTTGAATTAATTCAGCAGTCCAGCTCAGAATTAGTATTTGGCAATATTCCTGAGATCTGAACTCCCAGACAGGAGTTACTTAGCATGGAAACTACAAAAGAATCCTCGCCGCAGCCGATGACTGCCATCAGGTACATATGCTTTGGGTTAAGTTTGGTCGGATTGGCTATATCCGTCTATTTAACCATTGCCCACTTCACGTCGTCCAGCATTCTGGCTTGTCCTAACACCGGAACAATCAACTGCGCCAAAGTCACCACTTCAGCTCAGTCATACTTCCTCAAGGTTCCGGTGGCAATTTGGGGGTTTGTCTATTATCTCTATCTTTCTCTTATAAATTCACCCGCAGGATTTAGAAACCCAAGGCTCCGAACACTGAGGCTTGTTTCATTGATCGCTGGAATCACCTTCGTACTTTGGCTGATATCAGCGGAACTTCTGATTATCAACTCGATCTGCCTTTGGTGTACTAGTGTTCATTTAGTTACAATGCTGCTGTTTGGTGCTGTGATTTACGATTACTTCTCCCCTGTACCTGGGCAAGAAGACCTAAAATAGAGATGCATCGAGTCTTGATTAATATCGACAACTGAATGAATACATTTCCCAGAAGATTTTCTGGGACCGACAATTGGGAGTACGTGTAGAAATTGCCCACCAAAGCAAAGTTTGAGCTATTTGGACAAAATGTGCTTGTAATTGCAGGTAAAGGTGGGACTGGAAGAACTACGTTGGCTCGGATACTGGCAAAAATAGCTTCTATGTCAGGCAGAAAAGTGGCAGTTATAGCAGGTACCACCGGCACTCATTTCACCGAGACCCACGACCCACTTATTTCTTTCACGTCGCTCGAACCAGGGGAGGTTTTAATCAGCTACCTCGATCAGCACGGTCTTTCACAGTTGGGAAAACGATTATCATCCTCCGGATTGGCCAGCATAATCTCCACTGCAGTACCCGGCATCGCAGATCTCTTAGTGCTGGCA
>JAKBSX010000054.1 GCA_021844725.1 Actinomycetes bacterium
TGGGGCAGGCACTGGCTGACTCCTGCAGAAAGAATCCGCTCTTTTGTTCTTCTCCTGTTGGGTTGCTTCTTGATCTGGGGGTCTCTTCTCCACAGCTCGAAATTGGACAGCGAGGATTTTCTTATAGGGCCGAAGGTCCTCTGGATATGAGGATGGACACCACGCAGGGAAAGACGCTTGAGCAATTTCTTGACAGCTCCACTGAGCAGGAGCTGATAGAGCTATTTCGTGAAAACGGTGAAGGTCGTTTTGCAAAAAGGATAGCCAGGGCAATTCTTCAAGGTCGCCCCTATTCAAGCACCACTGAGTTGGCCGAAGTAGTCAAGAATTCTATTCCAGCAGCCGCCCGTAGGACCGGCGGGCATCCCGCAACTCGAGTATTCCAGGCCTTGAGAATAATGGTAAATGATGAACTGGAAAGATTGAAGATCGCGTTAGAAACGGCTTTTCGACTTATTCTGCCTGGTGGCCGAATTGCCGTACTTTCCTACCACTCAGGAGAGGACAGCGTCGTAAAGAGGCTGTTTAAGGAGCAGGCCGAAAAAAATTGTACGTGTCCATCTGGTCTCCCCTGTATTTGTGGGGCAACTGTGCGAGCCAAGTATGTCGTTCGGTCTAAGGTGCCGTCCGAGTCTGAGATTGTCAGCAATCCCCGCGCTCGTAGTGCCAGGCTCCGTGCGATTGAGATGTTGGAATCCGATGATGACAAGGGTAGTGATGGAGTTGGCTAAGACTCAAAAGGAAATGCGGCAGAGAAGCGCTCGACCGGATGTCGATACTCATTTGGCTCTAGCGCTGGCAAAGGCGCATTTGGAATCGAGAGGTTCCAGCGCGGTCGCTAAAGGGGTTAGGCCAAAGGACCTTCCCAGGCGGCCAGAACTCAAAGTAGTACAGCGGTCAAAGCGAATCAGTGGATTCCGGATTTCGAACAAGGTTATGCTTGCGTATCTGGTTGGGTTCCTAGCCCTGTTTGCCGCGATAGTTATGCGTGCCGAAATGGCAGCGACCCAACTAAATCTAAACAACCTTAACTCTAAGTTAACCTCACTTCAGACCCAGCATCAGCGGCTTGAAGTGGAATTGTCGTCCCTGGAGTCACCGAGCAGAATCGTATCGTACGCAGAAACTCATTTAGGCATGGTATACCCAAGTCAGGTGGGCTATCTCGGAGTAACCAGCCAAAGTACTTCTAGCCAGCCCAGCCAGCTAGTTCAGATACCGTTAACACAACAAGTGCTTTCCGCTCCTAACACTTTGTTTGCCCCGGCCGGCGAAGCGGGAGGTGGCGCGCCAACTGGTCCCCCGTCAGTGTCCACCAACGTTACATCTAAATCTGGTGTAAGTAGTCAGGTCAAGTCTACGGCTGTCAAATCGGCTGGGAAATCCGGGTAGAGCGATGGGTGTCTCGAGAAAGCCGGGTACTAAAGACGGGAGGTTTGTCTCTAATCGAAGAATTTTTGGATTAGAGATTGTGGTTGGAGTAAGCATTTTAGCCTTGGTGTTCCAGCTTCTTGACGTTACTGTATTTCCTAATAGCAAGTACGTATCTCTTGCGAAAGCTGAAGGTTCGGCAACTGTGTCAGTGCAGGCACCGAGGGGAGCAATACTTGATCGAAACGGTAATGAGCTTGCTGTATCGATTCCGAAGAAAACGGTTGTGGCTGATCCCTCGATAGTCACCAACCCTCTAAAAGAGGCCTCTATTCTCAGCACAATACTGGGTACTCCGGTGTCCCAAATCAGATCAACTTTGATAGTTCCGGGACAATTCTCTTATGTTCAGCACTTGATTGGAAATGCGCAGGCCAAGAAGATTCAGAGCTTGATTTCCAACGGGTCGCTTCCCGGAATTTCTCTGGTCAATGAATTGACAAGAGTTAATCCCAATGGAACTTTGGCTGCGCCCGTTCTCGGGACCCTTGGTCCAAGCGGAAATCCGCTATCTGGACTTGAATACCAATTTAGAAACTTGCTGGACGGGACGCCAGGACAGAAAGTGGTCACGGTCTCTGTTTCTGGGTCACCTCTTCCTGCTGGAGTAACTGATCTGGTTCCTCCCAAGCCCGGTGATAACCTTGTGCTCGGTTTAGATAGGGCGATTCAGTTTAATACAGAGCAGACACTGGGTGCCGAGATAGTCAAGTCCCAGGCCCTTTCCGGCAGCGCGATTATCATGGATCCTAAGAATGGGCAAATTTTGGCGATGGCAAATTTGATTGGAACCACTGGTGCCACCAACGGAGGCAACGGCCCGGTCGTCAACTCTGCCAGCAGCAATTCAAAGTCAAACACCAAAATAACCGGGTTTGCTGAGGCTCCCACAAATATGGCTGTGACTAACGTCTATGAACCCGGCTCTGTGGCCAAAATTGCGACCTTTGCAGCTGCTTTAGAAAACCATGTCATAACTCCTCAAAGTAGAGTTGTGGTACCCCCTTACTTGATGATTGACGGAGCCAATTTCCATGATGCTGAAGTTCACGGAACAGAAGTTCTTTCACCGGAGCAGATTTTGGCTCAGTCATCAAATATTGGAACTATTATCATCGCTCAGCATTTGAATAAATACATAATTACCAACTCGTTTCTAAACTTTGGCTGGGGAAAAAAGACCGGCCTGGGCTTCCCTGGAGAGACCTCAGGGTTTTTGGTCAATCCAGCTAAATGGTCAGGTACTGCAATAGGATCAGTCCCAATTGGACAGGACCAAGCGGTATCGGCCTTGCAGGTACTTGATTCTTACAATGTAATAGCGAATAACGGGGTCATGGTAACGCCGCATTTTGTCGATCGCGTAGTTCCCCAGGATGGCAAGCCTGCTTATAACTGGCCGCTACAAAAAAGAAAGGTGATTTCGCCAACCGTGGCGGCCACTATGCAACAGTTGCTCTCCGGAACAGTATCTGCTAACGGTACAGCTCCTCTGGCTTTAGTGCCGGGATATAAAATTCTAGGAAAGACTGGAACCGCTCAGATTCCATATCCAAACAAGCCCGGATATCAGCCTGGCGCATTTATGGCAACTTTTGTTGGATTTACCCAGGGAACGTCCACTCCACTGTCCGCTATTGTGGTTCTGGAACGTCCAAATCCAATTTACGGTGGTTCTGTGGCAGCTCCGGTCTTTTCAAAAATAATGAGCTATGCACTCAGGCAGATGGGTATCGCTCCCACATCTGGGACTTTACCAAACGGATATGCCAAGCCCGCTGCTTTTATTAGACCTGGTCATGCTGTGGCTGTTTCAAATGCCGTGCTCACCAAGGGGTTTTCTTCCAACCAGCCCAATGTTTCGGTGATGGGATTTCAAAGTATTACCATGGATAGATCGAAACGAGCTTGAAAGTTAGTGACAGATGAATGATTTCAGGGATCATATCAGAGGACTGAAGCCAAGTGGGGTTTCGAAGCGAAGAGGAGGTTCGGTCACTCCATCGAAGCAATTAAGAGACTTGTTAGAGAGAATAGATACGGTATCAATTCTCGGAGATGTCGAAGGCATAGAGGTTACCGGGGTTTCGTTTGATTCTCGCGCAGTCATTCCAGGAGATCTTTTTTGTGCAATTGCCGGAGAACACTATGATGGACATCTATTTATACAGGATGCAGTAGCCAGAGGCGCAGTCGCTGTACTGGTTGAGCGCTTCGTACCGTTGCCAGTGGTCCAGGTCAGGGTACCGCACGGTTCGATGAGAGTACAGATGGCTAAGCTTTCCTCCTGTCTTTATGACAATCCATCTTCGCGCGTTCCGATCGTCGGTATTACTGGAACTAATGGAAAGACCACCACTTCTTTTATGCTGGCTTCGATTGCAAAGGCTGCCCAGCACGATCCATTTGTAATGGGGACACTAAGTGGTTACCGAACTACTCCCGAATCGCCAGTCATTCAGCGGTCATTGTATGAAGCGGTCGAGGACTTACATGATATTGCGATAATGGAGGTTTCTTCCCATGCACTCGATCAGCATCGGGTAGACGAAATTGTCTATGATGTGGCTATTTTTACGAATTTGACTCAAGACCATCTCGATTATCATCACACAATGGACGCGTACTTTGCTGCCAAGGCAAGACTTTTCGAATCGAATAGGTCCCGATTGGGGATTGTCAACCTGGATGATCCCTGGGGGGTAAAACTAATAAAGGATTCTCAGATCGCCATGGAGACCTATTCGATAGAAGATGCTCAAAATTTGACCATGGGTGCCAATGGGTCCAGTTTTTATCTCGATGGCCAGTTGATAGATCTCAAGATACCCGGTAAACATAATGTTTATAATGCTTTAGCTGCAGCTAGGGCAGCTAGAAGGCTTGGCTACACTTTTGAGGCTATAAAAAACGGCCTTGCAGATTTCAGGGGCGTGACTGGAAGGTTTGAGCGGATTGACGAGGGTCAGCCATTTCAAGTTGTTATTGACTTTGCTCACACGCCGGTAGCCCTTGAGGCAGCACTGGGCGCGGCCCGGGTTATGGTACCAAATGGCGGACGCGTGATAGTGGTATTTGGCTGCGGAGGTGATCGGGACCGGAGAAAACGTCCTCTGATGGGCGAGGTTGCCGAAAGTCTTGCTGATATCACAGTACTCACATCCGACAATCCCAGGAGCGAAAATCCGGTTACCATTATTCAGGAGATACTTTCCGGGATGAACAAGGGTGCCCTAAGCGTACTGGGTGATTCATCACAGGTGTTAGTCAAAGCGGATCGCAGGGAGGCGATCGAGCTTGCTCTTTCGATAGCAAATCCAAACGATGTAGTGCTGATTGCTGGCAAAGGACATGAGACCCGCCAGACAATTGGCCAGCTAGAGGTGGAGTTTTCCGACCAGACGGTTACCCGTGAATTGCTTCGCTCGTTTCGGAGCGGCAGCCAGTGATAGCTATTTTTGTAGCAGGGGGATTCGCTTTGTTATGCGCGGCCTTAGCGACTCCTCTTCTGATCAAGACACTACGCCTTAGGGGAATTGGCCAACAAATCCGGGAAGATGGACCGCAGCGTCACGTGGCTAAGGCGGGGACTCCAACTATGGGTGGAGTGGCCATCGTGGGAGCTATTGTGGTTGGATATTTTGCGGCTCACCTGCGTCTCGGTGCTCCAATCACCAGTGAGGGAATTCTTGTTTTAATCTCTATAGTCGGATTCGGTCTGGTGGGTTTTTTAGATGACTGGATTAAGGTTCGCCATCATCGATCCTTGGGCCTGACGAAGTCTGGAAAGCTCGGTGGACAGATTCTTGTTGCACTAATAGTCGCACTGGGATCACGATACTGGGCGCATCTTCCTGCGTCTATTACATTTGTTCGCAGTGGAGCCCTTGACATACATTTCCCTACAGCCGTTTGGGTGATTTTTGCTGTCCTGGTCATAATAGGTGCTTCCAACGCGGTAAATTTATCTGACGGTTTGGATGGGTTAGCCGCAGGATCTTCAATTTTTGCTTTCTCCATAATGGGTATCATTGGGTACTGGCAATTTAGGCATTTTTCGGTTTATGGAGTAGGTTCCGGCCTTGATCTAGCAATAATGTCGGTAGCAATGACTGGGGCGTGCGCCGGATTTTTATGGTGGAATGCCCCTCCTGCAAGAATATTTATGGGCGACACGGGTTCGCTGGCGCTCGGAGCCGGTTTAGGAGCCTTGGGTCTCGAAATGCATCTTGATCTGTTGCTGCCTATAATTGCTGGTTTGTTTGTGATAATTACCCTGTCGGTTGTTATTCAGGTAGCGAGTTTCCGCCTTTTTCATCGTCGAGTGTTCCGGATGGCCCCACTACATCATCACTTCGAATTATTAGGCTGGCCGGAGACAACTGTGATAATAAGATTTTGGATTCTGGCCGGCCTTTTCACAGCTGTGGCATTAGGTCTTTTTTATGCAGATTTCCTCTCTCTCGGCCAGGTGGTTAAATGAGTAAGGTTTCTTACGCCGGTGCCAAGGCTATCGTGGTTGGTTATGGGCTAACTGGTAAAGCGGTTAGTTCATTTCTAAAGAATCAGGGAAGCCAAGTGGTGGTATTTGACGACGATCCAACTTCGTCTCATGCTGGCAGCGATGTAGAAGTGCGCAAGGTGGGGGATGATTTTCGAAGAGTTTTGTCTGAAGCGGATTTGGTTGTGGTATCTCCGGGAGTTCCAAGATTACACCAGGTGTATTCATTCGATGTGGAGCCGATATCCGAGCTGGAGCTAGCCTACAGAAGTTGCGATATTCCAATGGTGGCAGTTACGGGTACCAATGGAAAGACTACAGTGACCACTCAAGTGACCCAGATGCTTTCATTAGCTGGCTATAGGGCGGCGGCAGTGGGAAATATTGGTACTCCAGCCATTTCGGTGGTAGAGAAAGAACTTGATTTTTTGGTGGTTGAGGCGTCGTCTTTTCAGCTGGCCACCACCAAGCGTTTCCGTCCCCGTGTTGCAGCTTGGACCAACTTTACGCCGGATCATCTGGATTGGCATGCCGGAATAGATGATTATTGGTCATCAAAGGCGAAGATATTTTCAAATCAGAGTGTCGGCGACAGCGCGGTATTGAATGGTAATGACCCTGCGGTAATGGCTGCGACAATACCAGAGGCGGTGGAGACTATCCGATTTGGTGACGGCAATTATGAGTTTAAAATCCTGAACAATCAACATCTGGCAAGCCACGACATGCCATTTATCGCTTTAAGTGAATTGCCCCGGAGGCTCCCGCACGACTTAGAGAACGCTTTAGCAAGTTCCGCGATAGTTGACAGACTGGGAGTGGATTTAAACATTGCAGCGGAAGTTTTATCGAATTTTAGGGGGCTTCCCCATCGGGTTGAGCTGGTAACCACCATAGGGGGGATCAGTTATTTCAACGATTCCAAGGCGACCACCCCTGCTTCAGTGGTTGCGGCGCTAAGTGGTTTTGAGTCAGCAGTGCTAATAGCTGGTGGAAAGAATAAAGGGTTGGATTTATCGCCATTGAGAGCTATTGCGTCCCATCTGAGAGGACTGGTTTCAATAGGAGATTCTAGAGAAGAAGTGGCATTGGTATTTTCTGGAATCGAAGGACTTACGGTTTTGACCGCCGACTCAATGAAGGAGGCAGTTTTTGCAGCTCGTTCATTAGCTAGGGCAGGTGATGCTGTCATTCTTTCGCCTGGGTGCACTTCGTTTGATTGGTATGGGTCGTATGGCGAGCGTGGAGAGGATTTCAGGAACATAGTGCTTTCCATGACTGGCGAAGGGGGAGTTCAATGACAACTGGGGTTCTGGTTAGAGGCAGCCGGAAAGGGTTCCTGAATAAAATTTCATCTAGAATTCTTGTTCTCCTGAGGGCTGAGGATGGCTTTGGCCCGGAGAATCATGTTTTGGTGGGGCTGATTGCAGTACTTGGCGCCATTGGCATCTCAATGGTGCTGTCAACCTCATACGTGCCATCCTTGACATCCGGACATAGCGCGTTTTCGCTCTTTGAACGCCAGCTGCTGTGGGTAGTCTTCGGAATAGTGGCTTTTGGCGTTGGAACTCGGATGGATCTTAATTTCCTGCTCAAGTATCGGGGTTTGTTCGTTCTTTTATGTGGATTTGCACTTGTGGCAGTCCTGATACCACATGTCGGTATCAATGTGAGTGGTTCCTCAAGATGGGTAGGTTTCGGAATCTTGAGGATTCAGCCGTCCGAAATTACCAAGCTTGCAATAGCAATTTTTGCAGCAGGAGTGGCTACGACACGGGCCGACGAAATAGGCAAATTCAATAAAGTTCTGCAGCCGGTATTGCTTGCGACTGGGTTATCCGCCGGGCTTGTATTGCTTGAGCCCGACATGGGAACAGCCATGGTGATTGGTGCAACCGCAATTGGAGTTTTGTTTGCCGCCGGAGTCAGGATGCGCCATTTTATCCCCACTATGATTGTCATAACGCTATTTGGTGTATATGAGGCGCTGGCTAAGACGTACAGGCGGGAGCGGATGCTCTCGTTTCTTCATCCCTGGCGGGACCGGATGACCTATGCTTACCAGGAGGTGCAGTCACTGGTGGCATTTGCAACCGGTCATGTGACCGGTGCCGGACCAGGCGCTGGCCAAGCGAAGTGGGGTTTTTTGCCCAATCCGCAGACTGATTTTATATTTTCAGTGATTGGTCAGGAGCTTGGAGCGATTGGGGCAGTGATAGTTTTGGCGCTTTTGGCGCTAATGGTATTTTACATATTTAAGATTTCCTCAAGAGCTTCTACCAGGTTTGGAGCTTTGCTTTGCGTTGGTATTGGATCCTGGTTGGCAGCCCAGGTAGTGCTGAATGTTGGAGCGGTTATAGGGTTGCTTCCAGTTACAGGCGTTCCGCTTCCCTTGATTTCAGCGGGTGGTTCTTCGCTGGTGGTTATTCTTTTCGCACTTGGATTGGTTAATTCTGTGGCTAAAGATATCACTCCTTTGGCAAGATCGAAAGGAAAAGGAGAGAGTTCGTTCTTTTCCCTGGCCGGAAGCGTGAGTCCTGGATGGCTGAGTATGAAGCAGCGAAACTTATCTATGAGTGGTGCCATAGGGGCAGTAAGGGATAAAATAGGCACTTTTCTAGGTCGCTAGTGATTTTTATTAATTTTGCGGAATTCTGATTTATGGGTTGAATCGAGGAGTGGTTGATCAACAGTGGCTGATGGTTGGATGTTCCATAAAGATGTATGGATTGCAGCCGGCGGAACCGCTGGCCATTTACTGCCAGCCTTGGGGGTTGCAGAAGTACTGGTGGGTATGGGCATAGATCGAGCACAGATTGGTTTTATCGGGTCAAATCGTCCGTTGGAGGCTGAGCTCATCGGACCATATTCTTATGAACTGCTAAATCTTGATACTGTCGGCTTATCCAGGAATTTTACCATCGCAAATTTGGCAGCAGGTGCAAGGCTCGTCTTTGCTGCGATAAAGCTGATGGCAGCTGCATTGCGTGATCGACCAAAGGTTGTTGTAGGCTTTGGTGGTTATTTCTCCGTGCCACCGCTCCTGGCAGCAAAGTTGCTAAGCGTTCCTGTAGTTGTTGTTGAAACTAACTCGGTTGCCGGACGGGCAAATAGGCTGCTTGCCAGGGTGGCCAGCCGGGTGTTTTCTGCAGAGAATATAGAGGGTATCGGCAGTCCCGAGGTGGTGGGGGTTCCACTTCGTCCTGAGATATCCGCTTCACAGAGCTCCGATGGCACCGAATTCAGAAAAGATTATAACATTCCTGAGAATGCACAGCTTGTGACCATCTTTGGTGGCTCTTTGGGTGCAGAAAAGATAAATCGTGCGGTTATAACCATGTTGGAGACATTAGATAAAAGCCGGACTGGCTTTGATGCAGAAATCTGTTTTTATCATGTGATCGGGCGGAGGGACTTTCAGTTGTTTGAGGCTTCAGCAACTGCGTTGAGTAAGAGGCCAGGTAAGCAGAGATACATATTTCAAGAGTTTGATACAAGTGTTTATCGGGCTATTTCCGCGAGTACCCTCGTTGTCTGCCGAGCTGGGTCGAGCACCATTGCTGAATTGGGATATTTCAAAAAGCCTTCAGTGCTTATCCCTCTGCCGAATGCCCCCGGCGATCATCAGAGAAAAAATGCTGAAGTCCTGGAACGAGCGGGGGCTGCAAGTGTGATTTACGACAACGAATTATCGTCTGAATCACTGCAACGCCGGCTGTCCATATTATTGGCCGATCCTGAGGTACTTGAGCGGATGTCGAAAGCCGCGGGTGGGACATTCAATGGCAATGGCTGCGGCAGAATTGCCGAGGTGCTGTTCCAGCTAATCGAAGGAGAGCGTTGAAAGTGCAGGGATGGGGTCAAGTGAGAAAGATTCACATCGTCGGTATTGGTGGGGCGGGAATGTCAGCAATAGCTGTGGTATTGACACAGCAGGGGTACCAGGTGTCCGGGTCTGATCTA
>JAKBSX010000055.1 GCA_021844725.1 Actinomycetes bacterium
CACAGGTGCGGGAATCAAAAAATTTGTTGCGCAGATAATTATTTTGTAGCAAGATATAAGTATCGTAATTACACGAATGATATTTAGGGTTAGGAGGGGTCGGCCATGGGGGAAGTTGTCCGACTTGCAGAATATGGTCTTGGCGATTGGCAGGAGTTTGCTCAATGCAGGGGACGGGACCCTGAGATTTTCTATCCACAGAGGGGAGTGCCTACCGCATCTGCCAAGGCCCTCTGCCGTGAATGTCCCGTGAAAGCGCAGTGCCTGGAGCATGCTCTTATCAATGAGGAGCGATTCGGCATTTGGGGGGGACTCAGCGAAAGGGAACGGAAAAAGCTATACCGGGAACGACGCAGGAATCTCCAGTCTTCAAGTTTTTAAGAAAGGACTTTGTTCGAAAACTTAGGCGTTCGGGTCAATTTGCTTGGACGAGCTACGAATCTCGATTGATTTCTTAGGTGAAAGGTCTAGCTTTTCCCAGTATTGCTGAGGTGTATTGCGTATGACATCTAGAGGTGCAAGTCCAACCAGTTCTCCGTGATCGACTTCTGCGAGTTCTTCAACGTCACTGAAGAACTCGAATATGCCATGGTTGAATGGATCGATTAAGTTCGCTGAAACTTGCACCCGGTTTCCAACTTGTAACCCGAGGGTTCTGAAGTAACTCGATCTGACTTTTGCTGCAACCGATTTGGCGAGCTCGAGATCATTCTCTTTGAGATAAAGATTGTATGCTACCAATATGCCTCTCGCGCCAACTGCTATCGCCCCATATCTAGGGTGGCGAATCATAGGGCCAAAATCTGGAGCAATTGAACTAAACGCGGATTTTCTAATTTCAGGAAGGGTTCTGTGTTCTCCATAAAGGAAGATCGGAACCTCAAATTTGTCGGAAACTTCAAATGCGTACTGGCGGCTAATTTTTATCGCCTCTGCCATCGGGTATCCGTCCCAAGGGACGAATGGGACAACGTCCACGATGCCGATTCTTGGATGTACTCCCTCATGCTTGGCAATGTCCAGGAGTTGAAATGTTTTTTCGGTTAGCAATATTGCGGAATGATATACGTCAGGGCCATAAAGCGTAAATACCGAGCGATTATGGTAAGGGTCACTATGGATATCAAGCAAAGCGGCCCCAGCTGATTTTGCAAGGTCTGCTATTATTGAGCGATTGGCGCCTTCGCTGATATTTATAACACATTCGAACAAAGCGGCTTTGACGTCCTCTGGGTTCGTTGTTACTCTGAAATAGTTATCTCGGGACTTTGAAAGGGATTCTTGTTGGCCCTCGCGAGCCTGCGGGATCTCGCTATTCTGCGGCGCTCCCGCTCTGATTCACCGCCCCAAACCCCATGGTCGATATGATTTGCAATCGCATATTCCAGGCAGGTTGCCCTTACCTTGCAGGTTACGCAAATCTTTTTGGCTACTTCTACACCAACACCATCGCTTGGGAAAAATAGCTCAGGAGGTAGATCTCGGCATTTTCCCTTGGCCATCCAACTGGTATCCATGGCTTCCCTCCTAAGTCTATAAGCGTCCAGCGTGAATCCTGAATGTCTTTGCTTCGCTGAAGAGAATTTAGCTTTGCTTCAGCGGAAGATCAATTCGTTAGATTTTTTGTCTAACCATTTAGACCTTATATGTATTTCGTAATCAGGCCAAATTTGTATCACTTAATAGCAGTTTTTCTTTTTACTTTATCTGGAAAGTATTAAACCATACTGAGATTAGTCTCAATTTTTTCGCTGAATTGTCTCGGTGAGTTTCCAATTTTGCTAATTTGCAAGATTGCCATATCGGCAAGATTTTAAAAGATAGGGTTAGAACACACAATACCGGATGAACCGGTGCTGGTTTGGAACTGAAGTTATCCGGATGCCTTTTTAAATGCAAAGCCGGTGGGATGGGGAAATTTTAGGTTGGTCGATCAAGAACCAATATCAGTAGGGTCTGAGCCCGCGACTTCTGACGGGATAAAACATCTACTGCGTCGGCAAAATCTTTATATGGTGATGGTTTTTTACGCCTGCCTGCGTGCTGTTCTTGTATTAGCCTCCCTGGTGGCAGAAAAGATAACTCGTGGGTCCAGTTGGTTGACCCCTTTTGCGGCCTGGGATGGGCATTGGTACATTCAAGTGTCTAAGACTTGGTACGGTACCTCCCACACCATTGCTCCAACCACGACTTATTCTGCAGGTGGTTTTGAACCAGCTTGGCCACTAGTTATCAAAGGCGGTACGTATCTAGGTTTGAGCAGTACTCTGTCTGCTTATGTCATGTCGGTACTGCTGGGGGGAGTGACAGTCTATGGCCTTTGGATTCTAAGCGTTGAACTGGTGGGAACTAAAGACTCCAAGATGTCAACTTTAGCGGTGTTGGCATTTCCGGGTTCAGCGGTTGTATTTGGGATGGCTTACTCGGAAGTGCTAAGCGTGGGATTGGCGGCCTTCACTCTTCTGTTCATGCTCCGGGGAAAGTGGCTTGCCGCGTCAGCGGCAGGAGTGATACTTACTCTAACTAGCGCTATCGCGGTAATTATCGTTGTTCCGCTTTTGGTTGAATCGATCATCCGAATTCGTCGTCTAAAGGATTATAAATCCTTTATCCCGGTGGTGGTTGCCCCCTTGGGTTTTGTTGGATTCGTTCTCTATTTGGCGTATCTTTCAGGAGATCCGTTTTACTGGTGGAAGCTCCAAGGCCAAGCCTGGGGGGCCAAGGTTGATCCAACGTATATATTTCACTGGGTTACTTCACTTAGTGGGAGTGCCTGGGGCATGTACTGGTTAGCGATGGCAGGGTTGTTATTCATGATTGTTCTCCTATGGGTCAGCATTAAATCGTCGATTCCGTTATCAATTAAGGCCTATTGTTTCTCAATTGCGGTGATGACTTTGATAAATCCAGCACTTGGACCGAAACCAAGATTTTTGCTTTGGATGTTTCCGGCGTTACTTTGTTTTCCATTACGATTCAAAAAGTCCTGGCTGATGGTAGTGGTAGTGTCGCTGGCATGGATGCTTCCGCTTTTGTTCATCGCATATACCACCTTGGGGAATGTGGTAGCACAGCCGTAAAACGGGGAACTGGAATCCTTATACATCTAAGGTTGGACTTTATGGCAATATATGCCTGGGTGGCTGGCTTGGTAGCATATTCTTGTATCAATACAAGGTTCAAGGAGTCCATAAAATGCCGACTGATTCCCACACAAATTTTGTTCCAAATGCCAAATTGAAGGTTGTTTATTTAGGTCCGGTTGCACCCCATTGGGACGTTCTGGGCATTAATGGCGAGAGGGATGTTGTCGAAGATTTTCGTCAGAGGATAAATGCAAGACTTTTACTTTTACCCCCACATGATCCTCAGTTCAAGAGAAATAGAGAGAGAATCATAAGGGATGCCGAGCGTGAGGGAATTGTGATTGAATGGGATCTCGGCGTCGTAGATGATGATTACGATGTTTGACTCACTCTAATCCACGGGTAAGAGTATTTGGATTTGTGTTAGGAATCGAATTCCAGCCTTGCAAGCCAGAGTCCCGGCGCTTCTAATTCTGAAGGAGTTGGGAAAGCACCTTGGCGAAGCCAGATAGGACTGACGCCTTCCTCCCCAGCCCTTTCTATCACGCCTTTGATAAAAGTTTCCCCTTTTTCTATCCATGCTTTCGAGACTTCGATACCAAAGAACTGTTCTGACAGGCGTTCTCCATCAGATCGTTCGATTCGTCTGCGCAGAAATGCTTCACTTATTGCTGAACTATTTCCGAGCAACCTGGCTCCGATTGTTTCAATCGCGTATGATGCAACGCCTTCTACCACCGCTAGGGTTGTCGAAATGTCGGTCACTATGTTTTTTTGGTTTTCGCTGGGTTGAGTGGAACCAAATATGCCGGTTGGGTCTGAAAGTGCTTCCTGAATTGTCTCAGGATTGTTTAAATCAAGCTGACCGAGTCGGTTTTGAACGTCTTTGAGACTGGTATTTGATGCTTGGATATGGCGGGTAATTAGGGATTCGATTCTTTCTGATACCAATTTGCAGGAAATTATCGAATACATAACTAACTCGTGAAGTGTCGCCCAAAGTCTCACCTGGTCGAGCGGAAGCTCCCATTCTTTGGCAAATTGGTCTACGTTGTAAGCAATTATCATTGGAGCGGTGTTTGCGATCCTTGGGACTGGTATTTCATATGACCCAAAGGCTACTTTCGCCAGATGGCCAACCATCGATCCCAGCTGCATCGCAATCATAGAGGGGCCAACCATTTTTGAAAGATTTTGGATCATTTGAGAAAAGTTGGCGTCCTGGTCTAGATTTGCCGGAACTTCCTGGCTCTCTGATATTGATCCGTCGCCGATCTCAACCTGTTGCTGGAACATCTTTGCATACTTTTCCCAATCAGCAATTGTTCTATGGGCCCAATCCACTCTGGTAACCACCTCCACCCTGCTATTGGAGCCAGAGGAGGGCAGGGCAGTGAAATCTCTCAGGTGGATGTCAATAATTTTTAGGAGTTCCTCGTACTTAATTCTGTCTATGGGATCCACATTTGGTTGATTGGGTGGATCATTTGCAACTGATATCGCCATCTGTCTTGCCATTTCTGACGACATTCCATGCTGTGAGCCAAGCATCTTCAATAAGTCACCTAGAAGGAATTCAAATGGGTTGGATCCAGACGAAAATGGATTAGTCATGGTTTCATCGTACTCGCTAAGAGTGAAATAGGAGTTTAACCGTTGGACTTGACGCCAAGTTGCACCCTAATTTGTTGTGTGATTCCGTTCCTAATGATTGTTAGTGACACCTGGCTGCCACCCGGTAACTGCGTAAGAATTTTCTGAAGTTGGCTGAGCGAGGAAATTTTCAGATTATTTACTGCCACTATGTCGTCATTTGGTTTGATTCCAGCAACCTGGGCAGGCGAATTTTTAGCGACAGATAACACTTTTACCCCGGGCGGCAAGGAGGTGCTGGTTGAGTTGGCTCCGTTTTGTGAGGATACTCCGACGATTCCAAGCCAGCCCTGCGGGGCGCCATTGGCAAGCTCTATTTTTTGGGCAGAAGCAAGCATTGTGGTTAGGGGTGAAATAATCCACTGCCCATAAAGGTCGGATAGGCCAAGGCCAAGAGGAACGCCATGGCTATCAACAAATAGCAACCCTTCTGGATTGAGTTTTTGAGATGCATCAGCCAAAAACGAACCTGACGTGGTTTGGCCATTTGGAAGAACCTGGAATAGACCTGTCTCTTTTATTTGAGAAATGACCAGTTTTGGTTTGCTGGGAGTGACGCCAACCCCTATTCCGATAGTCATTTCTCCTGACTTGGTTGTTTCCTGGCTTGCTCCACTTATGAAATTGGTCAAGGTGGAATTTACTTTTAGGACCGCTGTGTCGGTAGCGCTGTTTTCAGCAACCAGACTGGCTGACATGGCTGGCTTACCATTCACTGTGACTTTGTAGCTTTTAAGTTTTGGAAGTACGTGTGCTGGAGCCAATATATAGCCGAAAGGTGAGATGGCCAGGCCATACACTACAACTTTTGGCTTGCTGCTGATTTGAATGGATACCAGTGACTGTGCCATTTTGGAAATGTGGCTTGCAGTGTCAACTCCCAAAGCTACCGTGGAAGCGGGTTTTGCCAAGACTTTGATTTGTGGCGTCGGCCAAAGGGTCTTTGCTGTACCAAGACCAAGCAAAACCAATCCAATCGCAGCTAGCGAAAGTGCCCATTTTTTACCCCAGCCTGGCTTTCGCCCCGAGTATTCAGACGGGTGCGACCAAATGCGATCTTCAATTGGCGGAATTCGATCGGATAGCGGTTCTTCGCTATCTTCCCAATCGTCATTCTGGTCCATATGAATAGGCTACCTAACATATCATTCGTCTTGTGGTCGGGCTTTTTGCATTATGCCTAGTTTTGTCGGAATGTATTTTAGGATGGAATTATGAGTTCCGATCTAGCTGATGAGTCATCAATGCTTTGTCATCCTGATGGTGATCGATGGGTGGCCTTGAGATCAGGTCCTTTACCAATTGAGGAAGCGATGCGCTGGGCTATTGATCCAGCGTGTGGAGCGATAGTCTCTTTTTCAGGCACGGTTAGGAATTTTAGTGACAACAGGCCAGATGTATCGATTCTGGAATACGAGGCTTACGAGGAGTACGTTGAGCCTAAGTTTCTGGAAATCATCGATAATTTGAAGAAACTTTGGCATCAGGTGCACAAAGTGGCAATATTGCATCGAATAGGGAAAATGAATGTTACCGAGTCCTCGGTTTTCATCGTAGTCTCAGCTGAGCATCGAGAGTCTGCTTTTCAAGCTGCTAAATTTTGTATAGACACCGTTAAGACCTCAGTTCCAATTTGGAAAAAAGAGTTGTGGTCAACTGGAAGTGATTGGGGATCTGATCCCCAGGACATAGTATCGATTGAGGAGTTGTAAGAGATGACCAACCTACTTTATCTGGCAATCCCGGCAGTTTTGTTGATTTTGGTTGGAGCGATCATTTCCCTCAGGGAGCGACGTCCCAGTGCTATTACTGAAGATGTGGACAGCTTTGCACGGTCCATGAAAGCACTTTCGTCCTCACGTAGTGCTCGTCCTGGTACGAATTCCAGGAGTTCCGACGCTGGCTAGTCTGCTTGCTTTAGATCTTGGAACTGCCAATACTGTAATCTGTCACCCTTCCAAAGGAATAATCTACGATCAACCTACACTGATTGCCCACGATAAGAAGTCCGGCAGGATTGTAGGTATAGGCCATGATGCTAAAGATGCTGTTGGGAAGGTATCGGGTTATGTAGTTGTGGAGCGCCCGATTCGAGAAGGACGAATAGCCAACATCGAGGCCTTGGACAGTTATCTCGAGGCTCTGGTAAGAGTTTTGTCTCGAAAGCGGATTGCGCGGCCAAAGGTTGTTGTGGGAGTGCCTCCTTTTGTTTCAGTAGTTGAAGTTCGTTCCTTGCTGACTTCTTTGAGGAGGGCAGGATTCAGTGATATCACTCAGGTAAATTCGGTTCTAGCCAGCGCAATCGGATTGGGAGCTGATGTCAATCTGCCAACTGGATCAATGGTGGTAAATCTTGGTGCGGGAACTACTTTGAGTGGGATTGTTGCATTTGGTGAAGTCGTAGTTGACTCTCATGCTCCCTGTGGGGGCATGAGTTTAGACCAGTCGCTTACCGAATTCATGAGATATAAGTGCGGTCTCTACATAGATGAAGATACCTCAGAAGAACTCAAACTTGCATTGGCTCGACTTGGCGAAGATGAGCCAAAGTATGTCAGTTCATTATGGGGAAGGGATGTGGCCAAGGGAGTGCCGGTTCAGATCGAAATTCGCGAGGAGGACGTGCGTGAAATCATTGTGGATCCGATCAAGCGGATTATCGAAGTGGTACTGAATAATCTAGCTAACTGTCCGGCGGAACTAGCTCAGGATCTGGTATATGACGGTCTCCACCTTTGCGGCGGAAGTTCCCAAATTTCGGGGTTGGCGAAGATGATTGCAAAGGCATCACAGGTTCCGGTTCATTTGGTTGACGAACCTAGATATACCCTTGCCAGGGGATTAGCAATTTATGGTGGTTACTTAGACAAATAAAGTCAATCGTTGGAGCCTTCTGTGATCTCAAGAAGATCTTCGGCGATCTGACGCACCTGCCAGTCCCTGTCCTTGCACGCCTCTATCAGGGCGTCGGTCACACGTTGATTGTCATAGGAGGCCATGGCGACCACAGCGCGTCTACGAACGTTCGGGCGGTCGCTCATGGCGTGGAGTATCGTGTCAAGGCTGCACTCGTCTCCAATGGCTCCTAGGGCGGCTACAGCTGCCTCTCGAACAAATGACTCAGGGTGATTCGAAGCAATTTCAGAAATTATTTCAATGTCTGTTGGCTCTTCCCGCTCTCCTTCAGCCCACAACGCCATTTCTACTACGAATGGATCTGTGTCCGCCAACACCGAGCTAAGGGAGACCCCGGGGTATTGCGCAGAAATTTCGCAGCTTCTCCGCCGCACCGTAGAAGATGGGTCAGCTAACAGCTCAGATAACATTGCGTCATCAAGCTTACCCAGCTTGTTTAGCGTTGAAAGGGAAGATGCTCTTACCCCTGGATCGTCATCAGATAACCCAATCAGAGCTGCATCCACATTATTTTGATAGGCAGCCATAATTACTGCCAGTCGTTTTTGATTGGATTGTGCTAGTTCTTCTAAGATTTGCATTTATTGGCTGACCTGCTCCAAGTAAGAGGTTGTGAAATATCTGACTGCAAATAGTGTCAGAAACTAGATAATAATACAGAGAAGCATTTTTTCGATTGCAGGAGTGTGCGTGAAGTTAAGGCCCAAAAAGATATCTTTGTTGGCACTGTTAGTTATTGTCGTGATCGTTCTTTCGTTCGTGAATTTGCCGGAATGGGCCATAGCTCCAGGAAAGGCACAGGAAGTATCAAAGCTTATAACTATTCAAGGGAAGTCGCCAACGCCCAAGGCGGGGCATATATTTATGACTGACGTTACCTTGGGGCCGGTTTCGGCAATTCAATGGCTATTTGACAAATTTGACTCCAATGTCCAGCTGGTGCCGAGTTCAGAAATTCTAGGGAATACACCACCGTCATCATTTATTCCGATACAGCTTGACCAAATGAAGCAATCCAAACAGAATGCTTCTGTGGCTGCACTCAGCTATCTGGGTTACAACCTCCACGAGATCAAGGGCGCAATCATTGCTGGAATGGCTAAGGATTCGGTAGTGAAGTCCATTTTAGCTCCAGGTGATCTGATTACCAAGGTAGATAGTTCCGTGGTTACTTCAGCCTCACAATTTGTCTCTGTTATATCGAAGTACTCACCCAAGCAAAAGGTTGAAATAACATATATACCAGCGAGTCAGGTTGCGAACCGAACCTCCACCCAAGCTAGTTACAAGACTGCTGAAGTGACGCTGGGAAGCAGGCCAGGTGCACCTTCCAAGCCTTACCTCGGAATTGAAATCTATACCGGGGTGAGTTATAAAACTCCATTCGATATAAAGATCTCGACTCCCGGAATCGGTGGACCATCAGCAGGATTGGCTTTTACCTTGGGTATCATTGACCGGTTGGAGGGTGGCGGTCTTACAAAGGGGAAAAACATCGCTGCAACTGGAACAATTTCTCCGAACGGCAGTGTTGGCGATGTGGGTGGGGTGCCTCAGAAGACAATTGCAGTTGAAAGGGCAGGGGCTCGGCTGTTCCTCGTTCCCCCTCAGGAATACAAAGCTGCGCTTTCGAAGGACACGCCTCAATTGAAAGTCGAAGCAGTCTCCACCCTGGCTCAAGCGGTTAAGGATGTAAAAACTTTTGCAGGCTCATAACTTGAAGAAGTATTTGCTGGTGTCAGTGTGGCCGTTGTTGAAAAGATAAAATATAACAAGTCGATTAATGAAAGATTGTCAGTTCATGAGCAATCGATCGATTTCTTACCTAGTCTTGTCTCTATGAGTTTTGAGACTTCTCAACCCGATACTGAAATTAAATTGGACCCGATTGAAGTCCAAAATAAGACATTTGCCACTGCATGGAAGGGCTACAAGGTTGAAGAGGTTAGGGCATACCTTGCGAAAGTGGCTTTTTCGATTCGCGAACTCAACGGTGAGCTGGCAGGAATAAAGAATCGTTTATATGAGATAGAACATTTAGAAAAAGCTGCAGATCAGGATGATTTTAAAAGAATAACAAAGGCCACACTGACACCAGCAAATAATC
>JAKBSX010000056.1 GCA_021844725.1 Actinomycetes bacterium
TTCGGTGGCTACTCCCGCGACTGCAAATCTTCGAGCTATGGCTGATTGTGAAACAGGTGAGGTCAACATTCCCATTCCTCCAGCTGCAAGTGCTGAAGACCCCACGAAGACAAACGGCATTTCTTTGAATCCTGAGTGCCAGGCTGGAGTTGCAGTATTTCCGAGCAGCACTGCGGTATACGAAGAAAGGGCTGGTGCTAAAGTTGCGGCCCCAATCATAGCTGGCTTATTTATTAGTTTCAGTAATGACGAGATGCGCTTGGAATTGACTAAGTGTCTCAGTTCGGAAGCAGCTGAAAACCCCGCCGCTGGTCCATAAAACGTAATTATCCAGGTTCCTACAGACATTGGCGAGGTTGGCTTTGCAACCCTGAGCATGTTGACAAATCTGCTCGGCTTGCCAAGATCGTGGATCAAAGCCAAATAACTTGCTCCAATGGCGCCAACGGCTGTGAACTTGCAGTTTCGGCGCAAAATATTGTTCCCAGTTACTTCGGCTCCTAATGCGAGAAGCGACGAAGCACCTGCAAGGCCACCCAGGAACAGATATGCTGGTATATCTTTCCCCCATGGAGCAGCTTTGACGATAGGATTCCCATAGTATGAGGTGAAATTAGCTTTGGGCACCATGGGAACTTCGCGGCCCGATTTATTTGTCTTTGGCATCTTTTTACCTCTTTAGGCTCGCTGCCGCTAGGCCGACTATGAGTGCAAGGGCGGCTGCACCGGCCCGCTTCCACATCTCTGGCAGGTCTCTGGTGGTTACAACTGGGTTTGGTGGCAATCCGTAGACTTCTGGCTCATCCAGCAGCAGGAAAATTGCACCGGCTCCTCCGATACCATCGTTAGGATCCTCTCCGTAAAGGCGTGCTGATTTATTTCCCTGTTGGTGGAGAAGTTCAATTCGTTCTTGAGCTCGTACCCGCAATTCGTCCAAGTCTCCAAATTGTATTGATTCCGTTGGACATGCCTGAGCACAGGCTGGGGTCATTCCCGCGCCAATTCTGTCGTAACAAAGGGTGCACTTTTGTGCGATTCCAACGTTTTTTGCACTGTCCGAGCCGTCGCGTCGATCAATGACCCCGAACGGGCAGGCAGGAACACAGTATCCGCAGCCATTGCAAATATCGTCCTGAACGACAACGGTGCCAAACTCGGTCCGAAATAGCGCTCCTGTTGGACATACATCTAGACATCCGGCTTCGGTACAATGTTTGCAGACATCAGAAGACATCAACCAGCGAAAATCAGGGTTTGCCGAGCCGTTGGAAGCTATGCCGTTCTCTGAGGCTGGCTTAGCTATAGGTTGCTCTATAAATGCCACATGCCTCCAGGTGCTTGCCCCGAGTGAACCAGTGTTGTCGTAGGAGGTTCCAAGCCATTCCAGACCGTCTTCTGGTACATGGTTCCATTCTTTACAGGCAACTTCGCAAGCCTTGCATCCGATGCAAATTGAAGTGTCGGTAAAGAACCCTTTCCGTGGGGGTGCATCCTCCCAGCCGGAAAGGACGGCTGGGTTAATTCCCGGTTCTCTAAATTGGAGTTTCATGATTCTCCTTTCTTTGGTGAAAGGAGCTGGTTCGATGTATTCACCGTGATTCCTGCCCGCTGCCTATATTGTTCTACCAACTTCAGCAGTGCGGTCCCAACGGGCCGTCTTCCAGGTTGAATATCACACGAGGAAGCTTTTGCCTCTTGAATGTGTACATTCGGATCCAAGGTTAGACCTAATAGGTCATTGGCTGAATCTCCAGAAACGAGAGCTTCTCCACCTACCCCCCAGTGGTAAGGCAGGCCAATTTGATGTATGACTTTGCCGCCAACTTTGAGCGGTTTGATTCTTTCTGTTATTAATACTCTTGCCTCGATGGCAGTACGGGCGGTAATTATGGTGGCCCATCCGTTTGGCCTCAGTCCCCGTTCTTCGGCCAGTTCCGGTGACACCTCGCAGAAGAATTCTGGCTGGAGTTCAGAAAGATAGGGAAGGAACCTGCTCATTCCACCTGCCGTATGGTGCTCCGTCAGACGATAGGTGGTGAAGACGTAAGGGAACACCTCACTACCCTTGTCATGGCCTGATGGATTAGAGAGGTTGTCGTCACGTTTGTAGACCTGCCTGGTAGGATTGGCTTGCTGAGGATAGACAGCATTCGATACCGGTGACTCCTGAGGTTCATAGTGCGCCGGAAGAGGTCCGTCTTTTAGGCCGGCTGGAACAAATAACCATCCTTTACCATCCGACTGCATAATGAATGGATCGTTTCCGGAGAGCGCTTCTGGACCACGCGAACCTTTGGGCGCCTTATAGGTTGGTGCCTTAGTCAGTTCAAAGTCTGGGACATCGTGGCCGGTCCATTTCTTGGCCTTGGAATCCCACCAGACATACGCCTTCTTTTCGCTCCAGGGCTTGCCTTGTGGATCAGCTGATGCTCTGTTGTAAAGGATCCTGCGATTTGCCGGCCATACCCAGCCCCAGTCAGGTGCCACCCAGGACTGATCAGAACCGGATTTTCGCTTTGCTGCGTGATTTATATTATCGGCATATACCCCTGTATAAATCCAGCATCCTCCGCTGGTTGAGCCGTTGGGCTTCATATCAGTGTATGAATCGAGCGGCTGACCCGCTTTTTCACCTGTCAGGTACGTTCCATTTATTTCTTTGAGTACCGCTTCGGCATCAGGTTCACCAGAGTCCAATGTAGGGTAGTCCCAGGTGAGATCCTGAATTGGTTTGTCCCTTTCCAAGGTGGAATCGGCCAGAATTGATTTTATCTTTTTACCTAAATTGAAAAAGAAGTGAAGTTCGCTTTGGCAGTCGCCAGGTGGGTCGATCGCCTTGTGGTGCCATTGAAGCATCCTTTGCGTTTGCGTAAAGCTCCCATCTTTTTCGACGTGGTTCGCGGCAGGGAAGAAGAACACTTCAGTGCCTATCTCATCTGTCTTGAGTTCGCCGGTTGCAATCTCGGGTCCGTCTTTCCAAAATGTAGCCGACTCAATGAGCTGAAAGTCCCTTACAACCAGCCATTTTAGATGGGCCATTGCCATCCGTTGGAGCTTTCCGTTTGAAGAACCCACAGCCGGGTTTTCGCCCATTATCATGTAACCTTCGACTTTGTCGTCCATCATGTCTAGGACGGTCTGATAGGTTCCATGGTCGCCGCTAATCTTTGGCAGATAATCGAAGCAGAAGTCATTTTCTGAAGTTGCTTTTTCTCCCCAATATGCTTTCAAAAGGCTTACCATATAGCCTTCTGTATTAGACCAGAAACCTTTCTGCTCTGTTGTAACCATGGAGTCGATATACCCTCTTAGTCCTTTTGGAAGGTCCACGCTGGGCATTGGTAGGTAGCCTGGAAGGATGTCGAAAAGCGTGGGAATATCGGTCGACCCTTGTATGCTTGCGTGCCCTCTTAGTGCGAGGATCCCACCTCCAGGTCGCCCCATATTACCCAGTAACAGTTGTATTATCGCGGCACCTCTAATGTACTGAACTCCGACAGAGTGATGTGTCCAACCCACCGAGTAAACCCACGCGGTCGTTTTGTCCCTGCCACTATTTTCAGTCACAGCCCGACAGACTTCCAGGAATTCCTTTTGGGGCACCCCGCAGACACGTTCGACCATTTCCGGGGTGTACCGGGCATAGTGGCGCTTGAGGATCTGAAAAACCGTGTTGGGATCTTTCAGAGTTTCGTCGCGGTGCAGCTCATGCTCATGGATTGCTGAGCCCTGTCGGCTACGCTGAGCTGCTCCCTGACCTGCTTGCGCTGATTCAGCTGATACCTTAGTTCCCTGGTTTTTTGGACCTGCTGCCGCTACTTCGGTTATACCTCGGTAACCCCAGCTTTCGGTGTCATACTGGCTAGTTACAGGGTCATATCCTGAAAAAAGCCCGTCCAGGTCGTCGGTATCTTTAAACTCATTTCGGATTATCGTTGCCGCGTTGGTGTAGTTGACTACATATTCCTTGAAGTATTTCTCGCTCTCAAGGATGTAGTTAATAATCCCTCCCAGAAATGCTATGTCACTTCCAGCCCTGATGGGAACGTGCTGGTCTGCCACGGCAGACGTTCGCGTAAACCTAGGGTCAATATGAATGATTTTGGCACCACGCTTTTTGGCTTCCATAACCCACTGAAAACCAACCGGATGACACTCGGCCATGTTCGAACCCTGGATGACAATACAGTCAGAGTTTTGGAGATCCTGAAGAAACGTCGTTGCACCGCCGCGACCAAACGAGGTCCCCAAACTGGGGACGGTGGCACTGTGTCATATACGAGCCTGGTTTTCGATCTGAATAGCTCCGATACTCATAAGGAGCTTCTTGATCAGATAGTTTTCTTCATTGTCAAGAGTCGCACCGCCAAGCCCAGCTATTCCCATTGTCCTGTTGAGCACTCGACCTTGTTCGTCTTTGTCCTGCCAAGTGCGAGCGCGGGTTTCGACGATCCTCTGTGCAACCATTTCGGTAGCCTGCTCCAGGTCGATGGGCTCCCATTCTGTACCGAATGGTTTTCTGTATAGGACTTTTATTTGCCTGTTGGGGCTATTGACCAGTTGTTCGGTTGCTGAACCTTTGGGACAAAGTCGCCCTCTGGAAATGGGGGAGTTTTTGTCTCCTTCTATCTGGGTGACTTTGTTGTCTTTTACATAAACGGTTTGGCCGCATCCTACGGCACAGTATGGGCAGACACTCTGAACAATTTTGTCTGCTGTGTTTGTTCTTGGGATTAGTGTTGCCGACCGTTTTGACTGGGAAGATCTACCTCTGGCGAGATGATCGGAGGATGTCAGCTGCTTTATCACCGGCCAGGATATAAAAGTCTTTTGTAACTCCATCTTCAACCTTCCCGTAATGAGTTCATTCATGCTTTATTTCTAAATTACATCGTGTTACGATATAATTTAGAAATACCTTCAGCTTGGGTCACGTACTTTACGCTGATATTCGGTGCAGATGTCATCCAAACTGAGAATTTATTTTGGATCCTTGTGAATAATCTAGCATCAAAAAAAAGTTATATGGAATGAGCACTCCGACCCATTTAGTATCTGAGAACTGAGTTAGCGACTCGTGAAGTTCAGCTATCCGTTTATAAATTCGAAACCAAACCGCCCTTTTACGCACAGCATGCCACTTGTGACGTCATGGTCGATTGGAGAAGTTACTTTCACGATTTTATTATCCTGTACATGAATTTCCAGGTTGCAACCGACTCCACAATATGGACAAATAGTCCGTGTCACTGACTGCCTCGATTCGTCCCACTGATTGCTTTGTCGAAGTTCATATTCGGTTTTAGGCATCAATGCCCCGGTAGGGCACACAGCTACGCAGTTGCCGCAATAAACACATGCTGACTCTGGAAGCGCAACGTCAAATTCGGTGCTGATATGTGCCTCAAAACCCCGCCCGGCTACCGCAATTGCGAAAGTATTTTGGGCATCAGTGCCGCACGCCTCTACACATTTGTAACAAAGAACGCACCTGGAATAGTCTCTAATGTACTGCTCATTGTCAATCTTGGTCGGAACAGCTACCGTGCTTGCGAATGCACCGTTGCTGGTGTGATGGTGCCCGGCTTTAGTATTTTCCCGCTGGCCTTGCTCAGACGGGGGAGCCAGGGGTCCGAACCGCTCCCGATCCACCTGGTATTTTTCCATATATCGATTTAATTCGGTCGAAACGATGGAAAGATCCACAGAGGAAGCTAGCAGTTCTAAAATCATTTTGCGACTTTTGTGTACTCTGTCTGACTCGGTTTCGATTACCATTCCCTGTTCCACTTTTCTTGAACAAGCTGGCACCAGGGTTCGGGAACCCTCAAGTTCCACCATACAAACTCGACAGGTATTGACGGGTGTCAAGTTCTCGAGATAGCAAAGTGTGGGAATTTCGGTGCCAATATTGCGGCAGGCCTCTAAAATAGTTGACCCCTCGGGGACTATAGCCTCTTTGCCATTGATTGTCGCGGCCACAGACCTTCTTATTGAGACAGCGGTTGTATTAGTCACTTTCGATTTCCTAACTTTAAACTAATCCAAGCTTGAAAGCTGATTCAATTGCATTTGAGGCAGTCTGACCCAGTCCGCATATCGATGACTCCCTCATGACCATCCCGACTTCGCTTAGAAGTTCCAACTCCTGTTGTTTGGATTTATAGACAGATTTGTTCGCAAGCCTTGCCAAGAGTTCCTCTTGTCTTGCTGTCCCAACCCTGCAGGGTACGCACTGTCCGCAAGACTCTTCTCGGAAGAACTTAGCTATGCGCAAAAGGACCTGCTCGAAATCGGTATCCTGATCGAACACCATGACCACGCCCGATCCCAGCGTTGCTCCAGCGCTGCGAACGCCCTCAAAAGACAATGGTATATCTAGCTGGTCTTTTCCAACAAAGGATCCGGCTGCCCCGCCGAGAAGGATGGCTTTGATGGACTTCCCTTTTTTGATTCCTCCGGCAAGAGATATGATATCTCCAAGCTTTATGCCAAATGGAGCCTCATAGAGACCGGGTTTAGTGACAGCCCCGGAGAGGCAGAATAGCCTGGTCCCCGTTGAGCTCTCGGTTCCAGTTTTTGCGAATTCTAATCCTCCAACTGTGAGGATCTCAAGCACATTTAGCAGAGTTTCAACGTTATTTACACCCGTGGGCTTGCGAAATAGGCCGGCTTGAGCTGGGAATGGAGGTTTGTTGCGTGGCTCTGCCCGCTTCCCTTCAATAGAATTGAAAAGAGCTGTTTCCTCACCAGCGATATATGCACCGGCTCCCCGTCGAATTTCGATCTCGAAGTTAAAGCCTTTTTCCAAAATGTTTGAACCCAAAAACCCTTTTCGGGTGGCGTTAGCTATCGCGTTCTGAAGTCTCTCTTCAGCCAGAGGATACTCCCCACGGATGTAGATGTATCCTTTAGCACATCCGGTTGTCAGTCCCGCGATAGTTAGACCCTCGATGACCGAGTAGGGATCCTGCTCCATGACGATACGGTCTTTGAATGTTCCCGGTTCTGATTCATCAGCATTGCATACGAAGTAATGCGGTCTGACGGGATTCTTGGCAACCGCTTCCCACTTGGTTGCTGTAGGAAATGCGGCTCCACCCCGCCCCATTAGCTTAGAATCTTTAATCTCCGCTAGGGTGCCTTCGGGACCCAGCTCCAATGCTCTGCGAAGGCCGCTGTATCCGCCATGAGATGGATATGAATCGGGAGACAGGGGATCGACGGAGCCGATTCGTCGTAGCAGTTTCAGTTCTGACCTGGCGTTATCGATTTGAGGGACTTTAGCCGATTCGGAACTGACCCATATATCTGAACTTTGCTCAGATATTGAGTCCAGCATGCCAGAGTTGAATGGTGAGATCAATACCGTTCGATGGTTTTCCCCCGAGTGCTGTATCAAGGCAGCGGAGCCTTCTTCACAACGACCAAGGCATGGACTTCTCGACCAACTCCATCCGTCTTTTATTACTCCTGATTCACCATAGCGTTTTGAGATTTGATCTGCTGGGTCATCTCCCTGGGCAGCTCTGCAGCCTATATCATCACAAACATGAATAATCGTTTGTGATGCCTCTTCTAAAGAGAACAAGGCGTAAAAGCTTGCCACCCCATAAGCTTCCGCAGGGGGCACGCCAAGCTGGCTGCTTAGGTAATCAAGCGCTCCATGGCTTATCCATCCAATCTTTTGCTGGATCGAATGAAGTGCAGGTAGTAGCAGCTCTCGATGTCCGCCACTGTTTGAAGGCGATATATAACCAATGCCATTGAGGTGCGGCTTGCCGTTTAAAGCCCCGTCATCTCTGTGCGAGAGATTACCTATAACGGCATCGATTGCTTCTATTTCCGCGATCGATGCCGGTTTGCCGGAAGTTTTTAGATCCATTAAGTGAGCGCCTCCACCTTGGTCTGGTTACTGGAAAACGTCGATGGCTCATCCAATTTTTCAATACGAATTGCAGTAGCCTTGAACTCCGCAGTTCCCGACTTGGGATCCCAGGCGTCAATGGTGAGCAGATTAGTATCGACTTGGTCAGGGAAGTGGAATGTCATAAATGCCAAACCTGGACGAAGTGTAGTATCTGCTACGACCGGGGCTTGGATGCTGGCCCGACGTGAGGTTATCGTCACCACTTCTCCTTCGCTGAGCCCATACTTGGCAATATCGGTAGGGGATAAGTTCAGGGTTTCGGGCTTTCGAAGGGGTGATGTGTAGCCGCCAGACTGCACTCCAGTATTGAAGGAGTCAAGACGTCGTCCAGTGGTAAGGCGAATCGGGAACTCGTCACTCAACTCATCGAGAGGTGGGACGAATTCAACCGGGGTGAATGGTGCCAACGGACCTTCAACCGGGTCCTTCCATAAGCGCCCATGCAGAAATTGTGATCCGGGATCGTTCTCATCTATGCATGGCCACTGAATTCCGCCCAGTTCCTCAAGACGTTTATAACTCATGCCGGCATGCATGGGAGACAGGCTTCGAAGTTCATCCCAAACCTCTTCTGCGCTTGGGTGGCCCCAGTCGTGTCCCATCCGTATGGCGAGGTCACAGATTATTTCCAAATCATTCCTGGCATTGCCTGGCGGGTCGAGTGCTCGGCGCACGCGCTGGACTCGGCGCTCGCTGGATGTCACGGTACCATCCGCCTCGACCCAGTTGGCTGAAGCGGGCAGAACCACGGTTGCCAGTTCGGCTGTCTTGGTCAAGAAGATATCTTGCACCACCAAGTGTTCAAGTTCTTGTAGAAGCTTGACTGCGTGGCCAGAGTCCGCCTCAGATTGAGCAGGATTTTCACCTATTACATACAGGGTGCGAAGTTCGCCGCGCTCCATTGCGTCGAACATTTGCGAGAGATGCCAGCCCCTCTTGGCTGGAATGGACGTGCCCCATTTAGTTTCGAAGCGCACCCGTGCAACTTCGTCGTTTTCAATGTCCTGGAAACCCGGAAGCTTATTCGGAAGAGCTCCCATATCTCCGCCACCCTGTACGTTATTCTGGCCACGAAGTGGAACTATTCCAGAACCGTACCTTCCAACATGTCCTGTCAGCAGGGCCAGGTTAATCAGGGCAAATACATTGTCTGTTCCGTTATGGTGCTCAGTTATGCCAAGTGTCCAACACAGTTGCGCCCTGTCCGCCAATGCATAGCTATGTGCTAATTGCCGGATCAGATTTGCATCGACTCCGGTTAGCCGCTCTCCCTCTTCTAAAGTAAATGGCTCGACGGACGCTGCATATTCTTTGAAGCCCGAGGTGGATCTGTTGACAAACTCTGTATTTATCAGTCCAGCATGAATAATCTCACGAGCTACCGTATTGGCAAGCGCAATGTCTGTTCCAACATCCAGCCCAATCCAGGTATCAGCCCATTGTGCAGACGTAGTCTTTCTAGGGTCCACCACAAGTAACTTTGCTCCGTTATGAATGCCTTTCAACACGTGGTGAAAGAATATTGGGTGTGCTTCTCTCGCATTGGATCCCCACAATATAATCAGGTCGGTGTCCTCTGCTTCTTTGTAGGAGCTGGTTCCGCCGCCTGCTCCAAATACTGCCGCCAGACCGGCGACGCTAGGAGCATGTCAGGTGCGGTTGCAACTGTCTATATTATTGCTCCCCATGACTGTGCGGATAAATTTCTGCGATAAGAAGTTCAGCTCATTGGTCGCTTTTGAGCAGCTGAAAATGCCGAAAGAATTTTCAGCACCTTGGGACTTTGCTCTAAGGAATCCTTTTGCTGCGACGTCAAGGGC
>JAKBSX010000057.1 GCA_021844725.1 Actinomycetes bacterium
TTCAGTTGCATCACAGCCTTGGTATGAATTTGACAAACTCGACCCTCGCTCAACTGCAAAATGGCACCTATTTCAGCCATAGTCAAATTCTCATAATAATAAAGAGCCAACACAGTTTTTTCCCGGTTACCGAGTGTACGTATTGCTTGACGAAGGATCAGCTGTGACTCCTTTTGATCAAGTTCCACCGAAGGTTGGAGCCGTTCACCATCCAAACGATCGTAAAACGAACCAGGATTGCCCTCAAGGGCTGGCAAAACTTTGTCAAGGGCCACCACTGACGTATAACTGATTTGAGAAAAAATCTTCATCAGGTCGCTCTCGCTGATTCCAACCTCTCGTGCCACTTCAGCATCGCTCGGAGTTGCCCCGAGCCTGAATTCTAAGCGTGCATATGCCCGTTCCACATCCTTGGCCATGGATCTAACCGACCTTGGCACCCAATCAATGGCCCTCAGCTCATCAAGAATCGAGCCCCGGATTCTAGCAATTGCATAGCTTTCAAATTTATAACCCCTTGTGGGATCAAACCTCTCGATCGCCTGAATGAGTCCGAACATGCCGTAACTCACAAGATCGGCATTTTCAACATGCTTTGGCAAGCCAGAGCCAAGACGCCCAGCCACATATTTCACCAAGGGCGAGTAAAAAATAACCAGTTCATCTCGAAAATTCTGAGACCGTTCACTGAGATATCTGGCCCACAGTCCAGTGGCGCTGGAACTCTCTGCTATGGTCATTATCTTCCCCTCGGGTGTGTCTCTTGGTGAACACTAATTAGCCGATCCTTGCTCACCTGGGTATAGACTTGCGTGGAAGTTATCCGAGAATGACCTAACAGTTCCTGTATCACCCTCAAATCTGCCCCGCCGTCCAAAAGGTGGGTAGCAAATGAATGACGTAGAGCATGCGGATTAACTGGAGAGCTGCTCCTCAGATCGAGTATCCGCCTGACATCACGCGTGCCGATTCGAAGACCTACTCTGTTATAAAAAAGCGCGTCTGATGGCCCGCTAAACTTCGTTCCAAGTTTCTCAATCATTACCGGCCTTCCGTGCTTTATATAGACACTGATGGCCTCGGTGCAAATCTTGTTCATTGGAACAATACGCTGTTTCTGACCTTTGCCCATCACTGTAACTGACCCTTTGATCAAGTCGATATCGTCCAGATCCAGTCCAACTAGCTCTCCAACCCGAAGTCCGCTTCCGTATAAAAGCTCGCATATTGCCCTATCTCGGAGCTCAATATACTCAAGATTTCCTGGAACCTTTTGGCTGCTGATCAGTTTGTCAATCTCGGGCCGGGACAATACCTTAGGAAGCTTCGAATCTATGCTACCAATTTTAATGCCCTGCGCAGGGCTTTGGTCCAGGATTCCAATTTTGACCAAATAGTTGAAATATCCTCGCAATGCCGACAGCTTCCGGGTGACGGTTCTTCTCGAATTTCTCGCGGCAACCAGCATCGACATATAAGCCCGCAATAGGCGCCGGTCAACTCGCACAGGACTGTCGATACCTGCTTCACTGCAAAATTGAACAAATGCCTCCAAATCGGCAAGATATACAGCCTTTGTACTGTCGGCAAGTCTCGCAGATGAGTAAATATAGTCATCGATTTCCCAGCTCATAATCCAAGACTACATCACAACAGGGAGTTGACCCCAGTATTGAGCATCCTCCAATTTTGGCTTACGAATTTTCTGATGGTCGAAATTATCTCGCTCAGCAAACCAGGTGTACGCCTCTACCTTTGCCCAAATTCCGTCAAAACCTCAAAATATTCAAATATTGGTTTTAGTAAAACAACAACACCTCCGGAACTTAAACTGAGGACATGAGAAAACCAGCATGGATTGATAACGTAACAAGTTCTGATCCTGCATTTAACCGTCTTTGGTCTACCTGTATATCTATTGCCTCCATGGGTCTGGCAATGCTAGCCGAGTGGATACTTGTTACCACCACCGGCGCTTTAGGCAGTACGATTTCAAGAAATTCAAATCAGGCCCAGATTGCCCTTCACCACGAAGTTCTAATACTCGCATTGCTGGTGGGAGGAATGCTGGGACTGCTTCTGGGATTTTCTTTTGATGAGTCTGAAATCAAAGGTACTTTTATTGCCACTCTCATACCGGCAGCGCCGCTTCTAGCAACAGCACTGCTTGCCTTGCTGCTTGGCAATCATCGAGACATTGACTTGGCACTATCTCCATTACTGCTAGGCATTGGAACATTATTCCGAAAATACGGTCCCAGGGGCAGCAGCGTGGGAATCATGATGTACGTGGGTGGATTCTTTGGCTACTTCTTAAGTTTACAATTCAGCCTTGGAGCATTTTGGTGGTTTTCGTTAGAAGTACTGGTGGCTATTGGTGCGATCTTGCTGATGCGGATTCCATTTGTGCATTTTCAGGCACGCTACTCATTGAAGCAAGCGATAAGGTCATATACTTCCAGGGCAAGATTGGTCGCTGAGCTTGCCATTGATGCGCTTTCAGGAGACGAGCGCTCATCGCTAAAGCTGAAAAAGACTTTAATCCAATTAAACGAAACAGCTCTGATCATTGAGGCATACATGTCCAGACGGCAGGATGTCAGTCCCCAAATGCGCCAATCCCTCTTTGACCTCGAACTGTCACTCACTAATTTGGCAAGATTCTGTGATGCGATTGGCAAACTCCACTTACCTTCGCTCGTAACCCGAAATATTGCCGACTACATTCGCGCCATACCGGAGTCAAAAACTGAAAGATTCTCCCATCAAATTGGAGATGAATTGTCCAGATGGCGAACGTTCATTCCAAACGATCAAGAAATCGCGCATATAATCCTTGGCAGGCTGTCCGACTCACTGATAAACCTCAACAATGCAGTAATCGAGTGGGAATACTTTAGAAATGCCTACAGAACGGACGAGCTAGGCGAAAAGTCAGAAATGACTCACATCACTCAGTTGCGTCTCGGGCAACTTCCCGGGTCCTCTCAAATCAGTGCAGCAGCGTCTCTTGAACCTTCTTCTGACCAAAATACGCCCAGATTCGGCCTCGCCCCAGAACTTAGAGCCGCAATCCAAATTACAGTAGCCACCGGACTTGCAACCGGAATTGGATATGCCCTCGATCCGCAACGATTCTATTGGGCATCTCTTTCCGCATTACTCTGCTTTACTGGTGTCAATAACACTGGGGAACAGATAAGGAAAAGTGTCTATCGCCTTCTCGGAACGGTGCTCGGGGTAATAGCTGGATCAATAATTGCTGGTGCAGTTGGAGCTCAACCGATAGTTGATTTAGCTGTCATTCTTGTTGCGATGTTCCTAGGTACATACCTGGCCAGGATAAACTATACCTTCCTTGCCATCGCGGTCACGATTTCAATATCGATTCTGTTCGTTCAGCTTGGCGAGTTCTCAAATTCGCTTCTGGTGGAACGTATTATCGAGACCGCGGCTGGAGCCCTGGTAGCTGCGCTAACGGCTATCTTTGTTATTCCCCTGAGTCCAAAAAGGGTTATCATTGCTGCACGAAAAAAATTCCTAATGGACCTATCAAGCTTGGTTCTGGCCAGCATGCACTATCTCAAGGACTCCGAAAACGAAAACGAACTTCTCGGATGGTCAAGGGAAGTGGACGCTGATTATCTCAGTCTGATATCAACTGTCAGTCCCTTATCGTGGTCGATGCTAGGAGCATTAAATCGGGATGTCACCGAACTCCTTTCCATTGCCACCGCTATCAGAAATTATGCTAAATCGCTGGTTGCAGATGTCAAGAGACCATCACGGCTCCCTGAAGAATCGATCACCAAACTGGAAACAATCCAAAATCAGTTGCAGTCGTCAATTTCCACCTTGACTGAAACACACTCAAATCAACGCTTCCCCTATACCAGGATCTCGTCCCTAGTGCATGCGTCCAAATCAAAACTTGGAATAATGTCGACTCCGAATGCCCTGACCAAAATAGATCTCGTGCTCCGGGACCTTACACTTCTTGATGGCGCTCTTGCCTCAATGGCCACTCACCTGGAAATCCCTGTAAAGAGTCTCGATTTAGATAGAATCTGAATTGCACGCTCCCGGGTTGCAAGTTGCAACGTCTAAATGATTCTCCCCTATGAGGTTGCTTAGGGCTACTTGCACCAAGTATCTCTAACGAGCTGGCAGGTATCAAGCTGTCTTGGGATTGTCGGCTAATAGTTTCTTCCCAAAGGCTAAGGGGTCTAACAAAAGCTGGAAGCCGTGAACTTTGAAAGAAACAGGCCGCAACCCACCCTCGACAAGGTGGTCTGCGGCCCTCAAAGGTTCAAAAAAACAAGAGTTCTAGTAGTTTTATAACATTAGGAGTTCTCGCTTACCTTACAACCCTGGAGCATGGATTTAAACAAAATCAGCTAACCCACTGGGCGAAAAACTAATCCCGAGTAATGGTGATTAATTTAGCTATGCCCAAAGCTACCAGGAAATAAATAATCATTGCGATGAGGGTGAAAGGTTCCACCCTGGCCACTCCGTACCGAATCGAATAACCAAACAGGGTTACAAATGGCCGAACAAACGGACTGGTGACGTTATAGATAAAATTGGCAAAACTATTTGCCGGATTAGCCCCTAGAAGGGCAAGAACAAATCGTATTGCCAGCAGTGCCAACAAAATCCCTGCCAAATACCAGACGATCCGGGCAGCAATAATCTGGCCCTTAGAACGGGTCCGCTGCGGTTCAAAAACCTCTTGAGTTGTTTGAGTGGTGTTCCCCATTCGAGTCGTAGTTTCATGAACTTCCTGTGCAGGTCTATCCATTTTCAACACCTTTCTCGAATTCCAACATTACATATCTAGATATCGTGAAATTTGATCAAACTGTGACATGGAATCTCTAATTCGTTCACCACCAGCGCCTTTGCTGTTACTTTATTGGACTCGGACCATTAATTCCCATATTATGTCCCTGATTCAAAAGCACTTTTTTATTTATATCGTGGAATTTATTAACAATAAATATCACTTTTCCCAATAAGTTCGCGACTTGTCTATACCCATATCATATGGAAGACATAAGTCTATAAGTTAATAAAAGAGCGTATCCCGCGTCAGTTTAAACAACTAAACACACGCTAAAGATCTCTGAGTCACAGTTTTTCGAAAATAACTTCCATAAAATATATCTTGTTCATTTATGTGCCAGGCTAAAGAAATTCCAGCTAATCGCTGTATCAAATCTGTAGCTCAGTCCCAAATAAGAAACCCCAAGCTCCTTTGCTAATAACAGATTTAGGGCTGGAACTTTAAATCAATAACCTGCTGCTATATTCTATGCACCCAGCCAACCGGAAATGGCGACTGGGTTTCGTTCAGTGGCGGGATCCCGGGTTTAAAAATAACCCAGTCACTGGTTTTTTGAATCGATCATTACACCCAGACTTGCACCAAATTCATAAGCCCGTTCTGCATGCAGAGAGAGGTCCAAACCTACATTTTCCTGGTTCTCGGTTACCCGCATTCCCATAGTTTTATGAATAACTTTCGCTATTATCCAAGTCATCGTAAATCCATAAACCACGGTCACCAAAACAGCCAGCGCCTGATGAAGCAGCAAACCGATATTCCCCCCAAGAAGCAGCCCATTTACTCCATTGATTGCCCTCGAGCCGAAAAGGCCAATTAGCAGGGTTCCTACAATCCCTCCCACCAGGTGAACCCCACCTACGTCCAATGAATCATCAACTTTGAACTTGAACTTCAGATGGACTGCGGCCTCGCAGACAAAGCCAGCTACCACGCCTATGGCTAAAGCACCCCAAAGATTCACGAAGCCGCATGCGGGAGTAATAGCCACCAGTCCAGCCACAGCTCCTGAAATCCCTCCCAGAGTGGTTGCCTTGCCGGTGCGGATCTTTTCTCCTATCATCCACGCCAAAAGCGCCGCAGCTCCAGCAGTATTTGTATTGATGAATGCATTTGCGGCCAGGACGTTAGCTCCAAGAGCTGAGCCAGCATTGAAGCCAAACCACCCAAACCAAAGTATCCCACCGCCAAGAAGAGCCAAAGGGACATTATGCGGGGTCATTGACTCGTGAGGCCAGCCTTTTCGTCGCCCAACTACGGCAGCTACCGCTACTCCAGCAATACCGCAGTTCATTTCTACCACTGAACCGCCTGCGAAATCTTCAACCCCCATCTTTGCCAACCATCCGTTAGGTGAAAAGACCCAGTGGGCAATCGGTGCATACACCAGCACCGACCATATACAGATAAAAACGATGAACGCGCTCAGCTTAAGTCGATCAGCTGTGGATCCCGTGATAATTGCAGGCGTTATGATTGCAAACATCATTTGGAAGATCACAAACACAATCGGCGGTATGGATTGCGCCTTAGAACCGGCAAAACCGGGAACCGCCTGATTTATATGGGCCAGGCCAAAGAAGTGCAAGGTACCTATTATTCCATAGCCTCCCCAGTCGGGCCCAAAGGCGAGACTATAGGTTACAAAGACCCAAATAATGCTGACTATTCCCATTGTCACGTAATTTTGTGCCAACATGGCAAGAACATTCTTGGAACGAACCATTCCCCCGTAAAAAAACGCCAATCCGGGCGTCATAAATAGGACCAGGGCACTCGACACCAATACCCAAGCAGTATCCCCACTATTAATGTGCATTAGAAAAGCCTTTCGACTAACAACGGTCCCCATCTACCGATTCATTTTGAGCCCTAACCGGTAGACAATTAATTGCCAAGCTACAAACTAAAGGATTCGGCCACCCACCCAACCTCCGAAACACCAAATCAGTGACGCTTTGCAAATTCATTCAAATCGACCCGCTCGAAATCTTCATTTTCTGTCCTTAGTTAGCAGGTTGGAAGACGCCCAGCCTTCCAACCCGGAGATTTCCGGAACGCAAGCTTTGACCTTAACGTAGCGTATCGCTTACCCTGGTCTAGAAGTCCTGGACCTTGGCGACTAAAACAATTCGAAAGGGTACTATTTAACGGTGAACACTGCGAGTCCCGCGAGAAAAGAATCCATAGAAGCCAACCGACGCCGAACATTTGCCATCATTAGCCATCCCGATGCCGGTAAAACCACTCTTACTGAAAAATTTCTGTTATACGCCGGAGCGGTAGCAGAAGCAGGTGCGGTAAAAGCTCGGGCGGGACGACGTAAAGCCACCTCAGATTGGATGGCCCTCGAGCAACAGCGTGGAATTTCAGTCACGTCTACAGTTTTGCAATTTAAATATCGTGAACACATATTCAACCTCCTCGACACCCCCGGGCACCGCGACTTTTCCGAAGATACCTATAGAGTCCTATCCGCTGTGGATGCAGCAATCATGGTGCTCGATGCGGCAAAAGGCATTGAAACCCAAACTTTGAAACTATTCGAAGTCTGTAGAGCCCAATCCTTGCCGATAATAACATTTATCAACAAATTCGACAGGCCGGGCCGGGATCCGCTGGAATTGCTCGATCAGATAGAACGGCAGATCAACCTCAAACCTACGCCAGTCACGTGGCCAGTAGGGATACCCGGCAATTTTAAAGGAGTTATTGACCGCAGAGACGGGACCTTTATCAATTTCACTAGAAGTATCCGTGGTTTAAATATGGCTAGTGAGGAAATACTCGACGAAGATACCGCCTCTCAAAGAATCGGTGACGACTGGGAAAGTGCAAAATATGAATGTCACCTACTGGATGAGATAGGAGCCAATTTAGATATCAAGTCGTTCCTGGCGGGCGAAACAACACCCCTGTTTGTTGGCTCGGCACTTACAAACTTTGGGGTAAGGCACCTACTTGACGCGATTGTTGACTTAGCGCCGCCGCCTGGCGCCAGGAGCGACACCGAAGGCTCACCAAGATCACTCGAAGAACCTTTTTCCGGTTTTGTGTTCAAAATCCAAGCCAACATGGACCCTTCCCATAGGGATCATCTGGCTTTTGTAAGAGTCTGTTCGGGAGAATTCAACCGCGGGATGCCGCTGATCCATGGCAGAACCGGTAAATCCTTTTCGACAAAGTACGCAACCTCTGTATTTGGATCGGATCGAGACACCATAGATAAGGCCTACCCGGGTGACGTAGTCGGGCTGGTCAATGCGAGCGAGTTGCAGATCGGCGATACGCTCTACCAATCGAGCCCAGTCACTTTCCCTCCATTCGCTTCCTTTGTACCTGAAATTTTCTCCACTGTCCAGACGCGAGACACCAGCAAGCACAAGCAATTTCGCAGTGGGCTGCATCAGCTTGAGCGCGAGGGAGTAATCCAGGTTTTAAGGGATAAAAAAGATGAACTTCCAATCGTTTTAGCCGCAGTCGGACAGATGCAGTTTGAAGTATTCGCTCACCGCATTCAGTACGAATTTGGAGCGGAAGTCCTTTTGTCACCAAGTATCTATAAAGTTGCACGAGTAACCGACGAAGCGACCGCAGAAAAACTCGACAGTATCAACGGAGCTAGGGTTTTTGCAAGAGGTGATGGAACACTAATGGCACTGTTTGAAAGCTCCTATTGGCTAGATCACGTTGCGTCCCAAAATCCCACCTGGAAATTGGACCAGGTTAGCTAGGAAAGTCAATCTACCCAGGAAGATTTCATTATCGCAGGCTTTTCAGCTTGGACTAATTTTCATCAAAATTAAGCAAGATTCCGCTATCTACTGCTGAAGCGAATCCAAAAACTCAAGAATTCTGGGATTTACCGTCTCCTCAGTTTGATCTGCCACCGGCATATCCCAGTATTGTGATCCAGAAAGGCATTCCTCAAGGTATCGGGCGGCAGACGGAGCGTGCGAACTATCCTGACCTGGAACTATCAATGAAGGAATAGCAAGACTCATTATTTGCTCGGGTTGTGGGCCAGGCACCGTATCTTTATCAAACAACGTCCTAGTCATTCCTGCCACAACGGTCTGATAACTTTCCAGGTCTAAAGAAGCATAACTGGAAGCAAAGGAGGGGTCAGTCCGGATCACACTTGCCCAGGGTCCAATCCTGGGATCTTGCGAAAACCCCTTTTCGTGGCTGAGGGCAAGCTCCACAACAGCCGCAAGACTGTTTTCAGCCACAAAAGCGGCGTGACGGTTCAACCTGGCATGCTGATTGATCCTATACTTTGGACCACCGGCTGGTGAAAACATCACCATGCTCATCACCCGCTCAGGGTAGGTGACTGCAAATTGGGCTACAGATGAACACCCAACGCATCCGCCCATAAGGTGAGCCCTGTCAATCCCTAGATAATCAAGTAACCCACTACCTTGAGCCACGTAGTCACTCCAGGTAATAATCTCTATGCGTCCACCCGACTTTCCTGATTCACGCCTGTCAAAAGTAATACAGGTATAGCGTTCGCTTAGATGTTGTATAAGGTTCAGCCTCCTATAGATACTGAAAGAACTCCAGTTCTCAAGCGACGAATCGAACCCGCCAGGCGAATACATCAAAAGCGGCGGACCGGATCCGGATACCTCATACCTAGTTTTTATTCCAGCGATGACTATAGTATCCATTAAAAGCCTCCACCATTCAATCCCGACGATCTGTCCGCTTTACAAAATGACCAGAGCTGAATCTGGCGACGGCCGCCATTGACAACCATCAGACAAACCAAACTGCTTAGTTAAGTTCCTTGCCCGCCTCAAGCATTGATATCAGATCTAATCTTTTCTGATGAACTCCACCCCTAAATGGCGTGTTAA
>JAKBSX010000058.1 GCA_021844725.1 Actinomycetes bacterium
AGAAGGGGGCTGGCAGTCGGCCGTCTCCCATAAATTTTACTGTATAGCTCATGCCCGGTTTTATGAGGAAGGGCATCATCTTCTTTTTCTTCTCTGTCACCCCTAAGATCCATACTCCAAGCGAGAGCCACAGCCGCACATTATATACGCTGCTAGCAATGCCTCTCCGCGTATCATCGGGCCTCAGCGAGTAGCATACTAGTGCTAACAGCATGAATCAGCCGACTCTCAATTATGTTCTTTTGCTTTCCAACATCTCTTTTTTAAATCATTACGTAGTATATAGTAATATGTACGGAGTACTTAAGACTAGAGTAGTGGTGGGCCACCGAGTCTTGTGCTAGGCAAGTCTTTTGTCGTTGTTTCTTTCCGCCGCGCAGTGCCTCCTTATCTTTTGTGCCAAATCCTCACCTTCAATTTTTCCCTTCTTTTTGTCGTTTTCTCGTAAGACGGCAGAAATGGGAGGGACAGTGCCTGTCGCTACTCCCGACGATGAGTTAAATGCTCATGGAACGCCGGAGCCTAGGCCATGGCAGAGTGTTGACGGCAAAAAGACACCAATGATCACCCCCGCCACAACGGAAAATCCCGATGGCAGCCTTAGTGATCACAATACCATGCCAATTGTGTTCGAGGACGAGGAGGGCACTCAAGAAGGGCCACTAACTTCATTTTTCCGCGTCTTGTATGAGTTTTCATCTCCCTCTGATCATGCCCTACGGATCGTTGGTCTCTGCGCCGCAATCGCCTCGGGAGCTGCACTTCCCTGTATGACGCTCGTTTTTGGCTCGTCCGTCGACGAGTTCAATTTGTTCGGCGCCGGTAAACAATCGGCTAGCGCTTTCTACCACGCTCTCTCCAACAATGCGCTATGGTTTGTCTACCTTTTTATCGGCCGCTATGTGCTTGTCTACATTCATTCCTCATGCTTTGGTATTTCGGGTATAAGGGCCACCAGGGCCTTTCGCCAGCAATTCATCAAGTCTGTGATCCGGCAGGATATTGCCTACATTGATTCGTGCTCACTCGGAAGCATTACTACCACTATCTCTTCCAATGTGGATATGGTCGAAAATGGAATTACAGAGAAGATAGGCAGCTTGATTCAAGCTGTCTCAATGTTGACTGCTGGCTTTGTCGTTGCCTTCACTCAGCAATGGAAGCTGACCTTGGTGACGGCTACGACCCTGCCCGTTCTCTTCGCTGGATTCTACATAACCTTCAGTTTAGGTGATCCTTCCCCTCTCGCAACTCCGAGTCATTCGTGCCAAATCATTTGACTAGCTTTTTTACCTAGATTCGAAAATTGAGGGCAAGATTCTCGAAGTCTACAATTCCGCCAGCGGACTGGCCGAGGAGGCTATGAGCAGCATGCGTATCGTCACGGCACTCAATATCGGGAAAATATTGGCCCAAAAATACGACATTACTCTTGCAGAGGCCCAGAAGCTTGGCCTTACAAAAGGCCCCGTTATTGGATTCCAATATAGCGTTGAAATGTTTACCACTTACTGCGCATATGCCCTGGCTTGGTATTACGGTACCAAACTCCTTAATGAGGGCGAAATTGGCTCCGGCGGTAACATGATAACGTGAGAGATTCCTACGTGCACCATTGTTCGAATTTGATTTTGGAAATGTTCTAACAAGCAAGTTAGAGTTCTCTTATCAGTTCTTCTCGCAACCCAAGCCGCTTCCGACGTCGCACCAGGTTTTAGCGGGTTTACCCGCGCTTCCGCCTCGGCAAAAGAAATGTTCAAAATGATTGATCGCCCGTCCAAAATTGACCCGCTTGCCGAGGGAGGACACAAACCAGAGGGACCTCAGGATAGCAACGTTGAGCTGCGTAATGTCACGTTTGCCTATCATTCACGGCCAACCTTACCCGTTCTCAAAGACTTCAGCATCACCTTCAAGTCTGGTAAAACTACAGCTTTGGTTGGTTCATCTGGCTCCGGAAAAAGTACCATTATCGGCTTGATTGAGCGCTGGTTTGACCCGCAGTCGGGGTCAATACATGTTGGTGGCCATGCTGTCACTGATCTGAACGTGAAATGGCTTCGAAGCCAAATTAGCCTAGTACAGCAAGAGCCTGTTCTCTTCAACGACTCTATCTATAACAATGTGGTTCATGGCCTGTATGGTACCACTATGGACTTATTGCCTGAAGCTGAGAAAAGAAAACTGGTTCGCGAAGCCTGCATCCAAGCCTTTGCTGATGAGTTTATCCAGGCACTTCCTGAGAAATATGATGCCCTTGTTGGCGAGCGCGGCCAGCTTCTCAGCGGTGGTCAGAAGCAGCGCATCGCAATTGCTCGTGCCGTCATCTCCAACCCGCATATCCTGCTTTTGGATGAGGCAACCTCAGCTCTTGATCCTACGGCAGAGAAAAAGGTTCAAGACGCTCTGGATAATGTGTCTAAATCTCGCACTACTATCCTAGTTGCCCACAAGCTTTCTACTGTACAGAAAGCCGAGAACATCGTTGTTCTCTCGCATGGCAGGGTTGTTGAGCAAGGAACCCATCAGCAGCTTCTAGCGATCAAGGGGTCATACTATAAGCTCGTTCACTCGCAGACATTAGACGCCAACGACGAAGCCGCATGCACATCGACAAAAGATTTTTTTGGAGCATGAAAGCGTTGTTGAGGACGAAGCGAAGACAGACAATACGCCCCCAGCAAATTGGCCATCTAGCCGATTGTCAAGGTCTGGCACAAATACTGTCGCAGAATCTATGGTCAATGATCAGCCAACCGACGAGGAAGAGGAACCGTCTGAAGATGAGGATATTGTGAAGCGGCTGTCGCTAGCTCGCTGCATTGCTATCGTCATTTTCCAGGATCAACGTCATCTATGGATTCTCTTTCTAGCTGGTCTGATATCATCCGCTGGTAGCGGTGGTGCCTTTCCTGCACAGGCCGTTCTCTTCGGTAAGAGCATTTCCACATTACAGCTGCCTCGTGGCCAGGATCTCGTTCAAAGAGGCAGTTTCTGGGCATTGATGTATTTCGTTTTTGGTCTTGGAGTGTTGGTAGTCTACTGGGGTGTTGGCTTTTGGTGGACGATTGCCTCGTTCCGCGCAACCCGTCGGTATCGGCGTGAATATTTTGAATCTATGATGCATCAGGACATTGCATTCTTCGACATGAAAGGTCACAGCGCTGCCGAAATGACAAGTCGCTTGTCTTTGCACCCTTTACACCTGCAGTTACTGCTGTCCACCAATCTTGCTCTGATTTTGCTCGTATTTTTCAACGTTGTCGGATGCTGCATTTTGTCTTTAGCAGTTGGCTGGGCCCTCGCACTCCCTGTCATGGCTGTGGGCGTCCCTCTTTTGTTTGGAGCGGGCTACTTTAGAATGCGCATGGAGATGAGCAACCAGGATCGCGTAACTGCGATCTATCAGGAAGCAGCCCGCTTTGCCTCTGAAGCGGTGGGAGCCATTCGAACCGTGTCGAGTCTGGGCCTTGAGCACAAAGTGATCGATGGATACGAGCAAAGGCTAGGTGAATCAGCAAAACTTGAGATGCGACACAAATTTCTCAGCATGCTCCTCTTTGCTTTTAGTGAAAGTATCAGTCTCGCAGTCTCCGCCTTCTCATTCTGGTATGGAGGAAAGCTTTTGTCTGAGAACAAGTACAGCGTCGCCACATTCTTTATTGTCTTCATTGCCATCAGTATGGGGATGCAAACTGCTGGTTTTATGTTCGGATTCACCTCTGGTACGTAACTAACAACAGCTTTGCCCCTTCTTACTTGCTAGTCCGTGCTAACGAGCATCCCCAAGATCTCTCCAAGGCCCATACGTCCACCAACCATATTATCGACCTTCGTCGGTCTCAGCCACTTATCAACGGGTCGACTGGTGATCACCAAGCGCCTGTTTCAGAGAAAGGGATTGCGATTGAGTTCAGGAACGTGTCGTTCTCTTATCATACTCGCCCGGACGTCCCGGTGCTTCGCAAACTCAACTTGAAAGTCAACAAAGGCGAGTCTGTTGGCATTGCCGGCGCATCAGGGTGTGGTAAAAGCACTATTATCGCTCTTTTGGAGCGTTTCTACGACGTCGAGCAGGGTGAAATCTTGATTGGTGGCGCTCCGATGCGCCAGCTAGATGTTCACTGTCACCGCTCACGCTTGGGCCTGGTAACCCAGGATACCACATTGTATCAGGGCTCAATCCGTGAAAATGTTCTTCTGGGCAAAGTATCAGGCCAAGCCATCGATGATTATTATCCACAGCCCAAAACGCAAGTCGACGACGAGGCAGTTATCCGTGCCTGCAAGCTAGCTCACATTCACGACTTCATCATGAGTCTTCCAGAGGGCTATCACACCAATCTTGGAAGCCATGGTATGTCGCTCAGTGGCGGTCAGCGCCAGCGTCTTGCCATCGCACGAGCTCTGATCCGGGAGCCAGACATCTTACTCTTTGATGAGGCTACCAGCGCTCTTGACTCAGAAAGCGAGGCCGTGGTTCAACAGGCCTTCGAAGCTATAACGCGCAAGAATGATTCGCGAGCCGTCATCTCAGTAGCCCATCGCTTATCAACGATCAAAAAATGTGACCGCATCTTTGTGCTCCATGATGGACTGGTACTGGAGGAGGGAACCCACGATGATTTGGTGGCCCGTCGTGGCCGCTACTATGAGATGGTTTTGGCACAGACCCTAGACAAAGAGTCCGCTTGACTGCAGTCGTTGTCTATACATATGTAGTCATATATGTCATTTTTCCATCCATTATACTGCAGTAGGACCTCGGCAATATTTTAGAGACATGAACATCTTCCTTTCTCATTTGTTCTTGTCCTTTCCCTTCTTTCAACGGTCCTAGGGAAAGCTCGTTAGAGACCCATTCCTTCTTCCTCCTTTTGTAACTACCCAAGATAGTGAAAGTACCCATGCCTCGGCATCTCTAGATTAGGGATGTTTTTCCAAGATTTCTGTGAAATTTGAGTGCTTAGCTGCTGACTGATTATCGTTTCAATTTTCATTTCAATTCCCTTTCAGCACTACATTTTGGAAATGAAAACAGCGTTTTGTATTCAACATCCCTATTCAAGAGAGCGAATAAGCGCTCCTTCACTGCTGGCTTCGTATAATTAGCTTCCGAGGTGGACCAAGCTCCACATTCGGACATCAACTTGGTGACACACCCATGGACAAGTATCACCTTCGCCATGCTTGAAGGAGGGAAATGAAAGGCTATTCTCGGATCTCGCATTATGTGTATCTGTAAAGAAACTGGCGCGATTCATAGATTCTGTAAGCACCGACAGAGCTTTTACTCCCCTGCCACGAGATCGCGCGCTAGTCTGAATCTAAACCGAGATAAAACCGACGCCGGGAAGAGTTAAATTTGGAGGAGGTTAATAGCTAGTATGTAAGGACAACTTCACAGCTTGCGACTGTACCTACGTAGTAGACAGCCATATAGCTATATAGCCCTACTTAATTTGACTAGTTACAGGCATCTCATTTACAAATAGCCTGTGCCACGGTCTCCGAAAGGGACCAGATGCGCTCCTCTATACAAGCATTTCCCAACCCTTGCTGTGGAGGCTGGGTCGAGTGAATCTTATACCAATCTACCTGCTGATATGATCAAATTGCTCATGGACGGCACATAATGGAGCAATCAAAATCGCCCTACGGTGTACCTGTGAAGCGGACAAAACATTGAATGGATCAGTTAGCGGAAATCCTCGAGCTTTACCAATATGACCCACAAGAGATCCCGGAACTTCGGCAGACTGAGGCTATCTTTGCCATGCCCGCCGGTGACTCTTTCCAGCCATTAGATATTTAAAGATGCGACCTTCATGCTCCACAGCACCCGTGCAATTCAAACGAGGATATCCCCCTCTTTTTCAACACTTACGCTATCATGCTCGGATCAGTCTCAGGAAGGAGGGATTACATGCCTGCTTAGGGATGAGAAGGGTAAAACAAAGCAGCATCTTTGTCTCATCTTTTCTTCCTAGGGCTGGCTAGCAAAGGGCTATCATGATACATAATACTGACTTTTGATACTGCCAGACAAATCCCCAGTCTGAGACGATTTGAGACTGATCTAGATATCTTCCATGGCCACAAGATGTTTGGCAGGATGGATTCAAAGCTCTGTCCGCTAGATAGTGACAACCGAGTTGAAATTCGAATCAACGCCAACTGCCGAGCATTGGGCTTTACCATATTCTTTGAACAGGCCGTGTTCAGTATTCTGCCCTCGGTGGTTTTCTTATTGTGTCTCTTGCTGCCACGACCCAAATCAACAGGGAACGTACGGCTACGGAGGTAGCCGTATGGTACGGCATATTGGTAGTCTAAATACAAGAAGAACAAGACAAGGAGAGAAAGGAAGAAAAGAAAACTTCCAGGGCCACATTAACATCGATGGGGTCAATATCGCTACAATCCAGCTGACTGCCCTCCGCACCCAGATCATTGTAATCCCACAGGACCCTTTCTTTCCTCCAGGCACACTGCGCAATAACTTCAATCCGATGGGCACTCTTTCGGAGACGCAAATCGTGGCAGCCATCCAGAAAGTAGGTCTTTGGGACTTGGTCCATGGGAAAGGCGGGCAATGCACTGGTCGTACGGCGAGAAGCAACTGTTGGCACTCGCACGTGCCTTGACCGCTCCGACTCCGCTGCTCATCTTGGACGAGGCAACAAGCAGATAAGACGCTGTGCCCCTTATTGTTGCTTGGCTGAAATCTTACCAGAAAGATGCTGACTTATTTCAGCGTCGACTGGGAAACTGAAGCTCGAATGTTGGGTATCATTGAGCAGGAGTACGTAACGCAGACTGTCGTTGCCGTCATGCATCGACTGCGGCACATCAAGCGCTTTGATCGCGTGGCGCTTTTGCAGCGGGGCAGATTGGTGGAGTATGATGAGCCTGAAGCTTGGCTGGCACACGACTCAGAGTTTCGCAAACTTTATACGGCATCACGGTAGTAGATACTGTAGGGCTTAGAAGTGACGAATGAGCCGATGGGAGTTTTGATCTCTGCGAGGCTGTTCGTTAAAAACTCCTGAACATACTGGTGAAGATTGACATTTTGGTCATAAATTGTAAAAGGGAACTCGAGAAGATGCTCGGAGACTATCCTATCCACCTAAGTAGCATGCTGTTATGATCAGAAAAGTGATCTGACATTTAGGCTCGAGAAAACCCTGTTAGGGTTTCAAGGCTCCGTCCGCAATATATTAGCAATTTGCTCCCTTCCTTGCTGTGGCAATCATAGCGATGAGGTAAAAGTGAACTCTTTGTGGCACATCTAGCCTAGGGGTTAGGGTTTGTGATTGTATAATAACCTACGGTACGTAATTCCAAAGATTCTTTTTCGCCATATACTGTAAAAGCAAAAGCTACTTCCTGTCTACGTAGGTAGCTGTCGCAAGCTCTCTATCTCTAGATGAAGCATCTATCCGTCGAGCAGCTATTCGGCCTATGCCCTCGTAGCATATAGCTGCTCTCATCGCTCTATTGGGAATTTCTTTTGATTGAGACATCCTTCTTCATTCACGATTCACCACTATCTACCGCTAGATAAATGGAGCCTACTCGGGTGCATAATGCTTTTCGCCTTGAGGCAATGCAGTCAACTGGCTTTTATGAGGATGACTCTCCTGCTGGTGGGAAAAGGACCCGTTCCGAGGCACGCCTAGTACAAGTCAGCATATTGACGAGTACGATGGAGACGACAACTGCATGTGTCTTAACGTTCACCACGGCGGATGCATAATGATTGATGAAGAGGTCCTTCAATCGATTCTGGTGGCGCCATCGGTTAACAAGGCAGAGCGAACTTTTTCCATGTCATCCTCATTGGGCAACGTCAAACTCATCTTTAGCGACAAAATTGAGCCAGAATATGCGCAGTACGACGGCTGTGGCTGGGTTCGAGTGGGCCAAGCAACTTTGGGGGATGAATATCATAAGCAAAATCTCTTTAGTGTCTCCCACCGACCTGATCCTCAGACCGGCACTACGCCAATACTCACTGGGTTTCATAGAATAGAATTCCCTGCACAGGTCCCTTTTTGTGGCGGGTGATGTGGTATCCTAACCCTAGACAGTCAATGACAACGCCTGATCTCAACTTAACAGCGTGTATGTGTTAGTAGCGCTTTTGTCCGTACAACTAACGAAAGATTTGTTTGCCAGCTCTTTAGCAGATTCCACCGCTCCACATCTCTTAATTCACGCATGTAACGGGCTTTTTGCCAATACCTCTCGGAAACTTGGTCCAGGAGCTCAGCTGGATTGTCCGCATCTCCTGCCCTTGCAGCCCTGAGAAATATGTCCTCGCCAATCATGCATCAGTCAAGCATTACCCACACCTGCATCGGCATAGTCAATGCACTGATGAGATCATAATAGCTAATCAAAATGATTAACCGATGCTTCGAAAAAACATAAAAACCATCCCCAATAACTCCTGAACAATTTCCAAGGAATCTATCTCTACTCACCACTTGCCATTAATGCGAACCCGAAGAATACACTTCGGAACGATTTCAAACGAAAGGGTATAGGATATTTCGACCCCCAGCGATGGTCCGCCAATGGAAGTACACGACAAAGTTCAAGTATATCACCATGCCCATAGCTTCATAAACAGGATTAAAGTGAAAACTGAATTTGCGATGTTATATAGCTGCAAGGATAGCTCTCTTTTTCTCTCTTGCTCATGATTCATCTGCAGCTTTTTCCGTTCCTCTCTTTCCATAGGCTGTAACCGTAGGCACGTCGTCCTCCAACAGACGTGACCGCGCCGATTTTACCTGTCCAAAAAGTTGTCTGCCGAGTGACGTATTCGAACAATAATCCGGAAAGGAATTTTCTTATTCCTCGGCAGATGCTTCAAAGAATTGTAGATTAGGCGTGGAAAAAGCAATCTTGAAAGGCTTTGGCATAGCACGAGTCTAAGCTTCTAAACAGTGTCATAGCCCAATATTCATGAGCGAATATATCGGCAAACCCCTTGGTTCATGCATCCTGATTTTATGAGTATTGAATGGCCCAGTTCCCATGGCAAGCAAAATAAAACCTTCCGTGCCCTTAGCTGACGGCCACTTGTTGGGCAGGAGATCTACATATTCGTTTTCTAGCTATATAGCTTTGCCCCAATACCTATATTAATCTAAATGATCTTGCTCAGAGCCTCTTTGTTTGATACTGTATATAACAGCCTGGCTTGATTGAATTGCTAGGAAGCCGCTAGCTCAAACAGGCTAGCGTGACGGCTGCTCAAATCAGCCTAAAAATAGACATTAAAAAGGGCCATGAAGATTCTTGGTCCGTAATCGGCTACAACGTCGACTTCAACCTCAAGGTCGTTCAGCATCGGATTCCAGATGGCGGGCTCGTCTGCCATTGCCTTTTATCTTTTTTCAGTCTCGACTCACGGCGAGTCGACAGATGGTGTTTTCCTGTGATAGGCGTTTGACCTACCCCGCTTCGGGTGCCCCTCGTTTTGGGCTACTGCCAAAGCTGCAGTAACGCTACGAGTAATATTCTATCAGCAGCGTTTTGTATCGCCTCGGTCCTGTACGACGACAGCAATAATCTTAAGAATAACCTTTATATATCGAACTCTCGTATCTACGATCCCTGTCACCCGGACTGGTCCCTGGTCTCTGACGGTGTTGGTGATATGGGAAAACCCCCTGCC
>JAKBSX010000059.1 GCA_021844725.1 Actinomycetes bacterium
AGCTCCTCGAAGTCTCACGTTCAGGGTTCTACGAGTACCGTTACAGATTGTCTGAACCAGATCCACGTCAAGCTTTCTTAGAAAGCTGCAGGCCAGCTATAAAAGCAGTCTTTGCTGCTTCAAAGGGAACCTATGGGACAAGGAGTTGAGAGAGGGCCTTCAATGCTCCGACAAGCGTACCTTTGGCGACTTTGAATCCATCGTTTGAAAGTGCTGAGACGATGCGCTCGATTGGTCGGCCGAGGACGTACTTCTCGGTGAGCAACCGTGCCAAAAACTGCGAGGTGAACATCCCCTTCGGTATTACCTTTGCCGGAACAGGGGCCACCAGCACACCACGCACCGGACATTTACAACTACGCCGGTAGCTCGAGCGGCGATGTATGATCCGCACTATGCGTACCTGCCAGTCGATCTGCTCAGAGGTCTCTTCACCAAAAGCCAGGTAAGGTGCACCGCACTTTTCGCAGACCCGCTCACTTTCTGGCACGTCGTAGGACACTTCGAGGGTTTCAAGATCGGAATAGTCCCGCCGACCATGACCAACGCTCCCTGGCTGCTGACCACGAGGACGTGAACTGGAGCTATTTCCACTATTAATGTCATCCAGCCTGTGTGTTATAGCAGTGTTTTTCTTCTCCGAAGAGGTGCCAAAGACCAGCTTGGCAAGAGTGGTTACCTTCTCGCTCAGCGCAGCTACTTGGGCCTCGAGTTCACCTATGCGAGCTCGCAAAGCAATATTCTCAGCAGCCAGGCGTTCCGCTTCAGCCCGCCAGTGCGACACATCGTATCCGTGCATAGTAGCCACAACTACTAGTAAACACTATGGCTGTCGCCGTGTCCAGGACCCTAATGAAATAAATGGACTACGGGTTTACCGAATGTTTACAGTTCAGTAAACCAACACATTGCACCGAGACAAAACCTCGTCGCCATTTTTTGCTCTCTTCTCCACTTCAATATTTGAAAGGAACCGGCAGGTGCGCGATCGGGGTTCTTCGGCCCACGCCAATCCGGTAGACAGTCGCATCACTCTAAGCGTTAGGGTCTCTTTGGTCCCATCTTCGGCGATTTTCAACAAATCCTACATTTGAGGTAAGTCCTACAACACATATATGCTGTTTATAGCTCTATGCGATCTAATATGAGGTGGGCAAAATGCACACCTATAGTATTTTGTTCGTGTATATCGAAATCTCAACCTACAAAGGAGCCAGACCTGTAAAAATCTTAAGACGGGAAAAGATCGAGGGTCGCTGGATCAACAAAGTGGTCAAACATGTTGGCACCGCTAGAAATGATGCCGAACTCGAGATTTTGAAAAAGATTGCCATCGTAGATCGTTCTAGGCTAGTCAAACCAGGTCAGCTCAGTTTGGATCTTGAGCACAGTTCAACCAACGGAATTTTTACACTTGGAATGCACCATCATGGTGCAGAACTGATACTCGGTGATATATTCGACTCTTTATCTATATAGATTGGTAGATTGACGCCGTTGCTTCGGCTTCTCACCATTGCCAGAATCATGCATCCTGCATCAAAAAGAGAGACTGCTTACTAGATGGAAGAGTCGCTCGGCTCCACTTACAGTTTGGATCAGATTTATAGATTTCTAGACGTCGTGTTCAAATCTAGAAAACAGATCTCTTCATCCATTCAAAGTGCAGTATCGAAGTCATATCCCGGGGCTATGACCTTCTTGCTCTATGACGTTACGACTCTTTATTTCGAAATCGACAGAGAAGATCCCGACACCGAAGGTTGGACAGGTCTCAGAAAGAGAGGATACTCAAAAGACCACCGGGCCGATCTTCCTCAAATCGTGTTGGGCTTGTGCGTCAACGACCTCGGCATGCCGCTTTCTTACCAGATCTACCCCGGCCACACCTATGAAGGCAGAACTCTAGTTGACGGAGTTGAATTCGTTAGAAATCAAATTGGCGCAGAACAAATGACAGTAGTTGCCGATGCTGGAATGCTTTCGCAGTCCAATATTTCCCTCATTAGCGAACTGGGCATGTGCTACATTATCTCTGCGAGGGTAAAGAACTTAGACTCAGCTACAACAGATGAACTGCTTTCCCATGGCTTCACCAAAAATCCTCTCTTCGAGATCAGATACAGTAATTCCCGGCTCATAGTTTCCTATTCCCACAAGCGCGCTGGAGCCGATGCCAGAAGGAGACAGGCGTCGGTATCGAGACTTGAGAAGCTTATATCTGAGAACAGAGCCATAAGAAAACATCAATTCCTGGATCTGAAGGTGAAAACCAAGCCTACCATCAAGTGGCAGTCCATAGAAGATGCCGCACGCTTCGATGGCCTCAAGGGATATCTCACCAACAATGAAGACCTTTCAGTCGGAGAGGTGATCTCCCACTACAACTCTCTGCCCACAGTTGAGAGATCCTTCCGCATGACTAAATCAGATCTCAAGGTCCGTCCGGCCTTTCATCAACGATCTAAAAGAATAGAAGCTCACGTAGTGCTGTGCATGATCTCACTTTGCGTAATGCGAATGCTCGAACAAAAAGTGAAATATGTGGGACTTACCTTTCCTCAGGCCCTTTCGATAATTTCAAAGACCAACAGCGCACTTATCGGAAATACCAGAAAATCGCACCTAATACCGCCCATATATTCAAAGGAGTTCAAAGAGATTCTCGAGAGTCTTCGTCGAAACGGCGAATGAACGCTTTGCACACCTATTCGCCGAAGATGGGAGAGAAAGAAATAACCTGGCCGCTTCCAGATGGCATGCACTGTAAAGCCCTGGAGCAGTTGTTATTTCCATCTGAAGATTCATCAAAGAAAACTCCGGTTCTTCCAAACTGGGAGGAGATAGCAAGAGAAATACAAACACACCGTCACTTGACACTCCAACTGTGCTGGCGTGAATACAGAGAACAGCATCCCAACGGACTCAGTTATTCACGGTTCTGTTCTCGTTATCGGACCTTGAAAAAGAAAAATGAAGTAACAATGCACTTTGAACATCGAGCTGGAGAGAAATTCTTTATTGACTTTGCCGGTGATACGGTTCCTATTTGGGACCAAAGAACCGGAGATATCCAATTTGGTGCTCAGATCTTTGTTGGGGTAATGGGAGTCAGCTCTTTGATATTTGCTATGGCATTCGCTAATCAAAAGGTGGAGTCATGGACCACTGGGGGAACCAAAGCATTTGAATACATGGGGGCAGTTCCAATCTGCGTGGTTCCAGACAATCCCAAGCCGATTGTGACCAAGGCTTCTAAGTACGACCCGGTATTCAATGAGAGCTATCTGGAATGGGCCCGACACTATGAGGTAACAATAGTACCTGCAAGACCTCGAAAACCGCGTGATAAGAGCTATGCCGAAGGAGGGGTATTGATAGTTGAACGCCAGATACTGGCCAGACTACGTCACAGTAAGTTCTTCTCCCTGTATGAGTTGAACCAGGCCATATTGGATCTTTTACAAGATCTGAACAGCCAAGGGTTTCAAATAAGAGAAGGGAGTAGAAAGGAAGTATTTGAAACTGTAGATAAGCCAGCAATGCGTCCTTTACCTACAACTGGATATGAATATTGTCAGTGGAAGAAACTCAAAGTTCAGATGAACTACCACGTTCGAGCGGAAAATGGCTACTACTCAGTTCCTTATGATTTGGTTGGCCAGAAACTCGATGTTCGTATAACCCGTAATACAGTGGAGATCTTCTCAGGTGGGATACGGGTAGCCAGTCATCTCAGGTGTAACAGGAACGGTCAGTACAATACTGTATCCGAACACATGCCATCGAGTCACCAGGCCCAGGCGTCATGGACCCCGGAGCGTATTCTGAAATGGGCTGAAACAATAGGTCCGGCCACCCAAGCAGTCTGTGAGGCAATCATGGCTGCCCGGTTCTATCCAGAACGGGGCTTCAATCAATGCAGAGGGATTTTCCACTTGGCATCAAAGGTCTATAGCTCGGAACGTGTTGAGGCAGCCTGTGAAAGAGCAATTGCAATTCAAAGCCCGACTTATAGAAGTGTTGTATCGATCCTAAAGAACGGACTGGATATAAATCCACTTACACCCCCACTTGTAGCTCCCTCTATTGAACACCGAAATATCAGAGGAACCCTTTATTACAAGGAACTACTTGGAAAAGCTGAAGGACAGGAGAACGTATCATGCTGAACAACCAGACAATGACGGTGCTATCTGATCTAGGACTGAGGGGGATGGCAAGCGCATTTCGTGAACAACTCGAAAGTGTACAATATTTAGAACTCAGTTTCGAAGAGCGTCTTTCAATGTTGGTGGACCGAGAAGCATCAGAGCGAGAAGCCAAGAGACTTACATCACGGTTGATATCTGCCAAACTCAGACACTCTGCCAGTATTGAAGACATTGACTTTCGCACTCAGAGGGGACTTGATCGCTCTATCATTATGGGCTTTACGTCACCACACTGGGTTGATGCACACCATAATATTTTGGTCACAGGTCCAACCGGCATAGGGAAAAGTTATATAGCTTGTGCACTGGCACACTCCGGTATCCGATCCGGTCATAGCGCACTTTATAAGCGATCCCCTGCTCTTTTTGCTGATGTTTCCATTGCCAGAGGTGACGGGAGATATCTCAAAGTATTACAGAGTCTTGCTCGAGCCGAAATACTTGTAATTGATGATTTCGGACTGAAATCACTCTCTGGAAACGAACCATCAGATCTACTGGAAGTATTAGAGGACCGATCTGAGAGAAAATCAACAATTGTCACCTCACAGCTTCCCGTCGATTCCTGGCATAGCACCCTCGGCGATCCAACTCTCAGCGATGCGGTTTTAGATCGTCTTCTGTGCAATTCCCACATTATTCAAATGAATGGAAAATCCATGCGAACAAAGAAATCCTAAGTGCCAGCTGGCTGAATCGTTGCTCCACTTCAGTAGTTTCTTTGTGACATTGAAGTGGAGCAGTCCATCCACAGAGTGCGCTTCGTATAATTCATATGTTTTCCTGGAGAACCCATTTCATAACGTTACGAAACTATCCATCTCAAAGATCTGCGAGAGACAGGGGTGTGATCAAATACTTCCGGAACATTGCATAGAAAGACCGCAGAGGTACTGCTCACCAGCTTGTCGTATGGCAGCTCATAGACAGAGGAAAAGAGGTCCGATTAGAGCAGAGGTACATTTTGGTTCTGCAACTACTCGGAGTAGACCAGAGGAGCGATCCTGGATGGTCAAGTTACTTCGAGATAATGAAGAAGTGATAGTTACCTTCGGCCAGACAAGAGATAATGCAGAACGTCTTACTGCTCGGCTAAACGAATTTCTCAACTAAGTCTTCAGTATTTACATGAGTGATCTTTATTCATTTCCGATGTGGTGATAAATCAATCAAAAAGATGCAACTTTCAACCCATGAGATATACACTGAAAAAAGTGTTGTTCACACCCTCTCGCAGGTGGCATATTTCAGCGAGAATAGGTGGCATATTTCAACAGGAACGCGCGGCATATTTCGCGAGAATCGGTGGCATATTTCAGCGAGAATACTCAATAAGGGTCACAGAAAGAGAACCTGACCTGAGTCACCCTTCGTCCAGAGCTCAGGGAGGAGTCAAAGTTTACGGGGTCTCACTTCAAGCACACCTCACTTATGGAACAGCCACCGGCACCAAAAGTACAGTCAGATAGGTGCAACCGTGCCCGGTAGGCCATTGTCGCCATGCACGTGTCCCCATATTTCAGCTCGATTATAGGAAATAATCTTCCAATCTTCGTTTACTACCAATCCTCCCCATCCGTACTCGATATCAAATCCGCTAGGGCTGCGAACATAAAACGAGAGCATCCGGTCGTTTGTATGCCTTCCAAGAGTCATCGAGAAGGACATATTTCGTTGCCTGCAAAGGTCATAAGCAATACCGACGTCATCAAGTTCCCGCGTTTCGAACATAAGATGATGCAAGCCTCTCATTCCTGGCACAACTGCTATGGCGGCACTATGGTGGCGCGGATTACAGTGATAGAAAAGCAGTTCGAGCATGATATGGACCTCGTCACTTTTCTTCATGCCCAGGACACCTCGGAAAAAATCATCAGAGACGCTTCTATCAGGGGTGACAATTACAGCATGACCCATTCCCTGATTGGCTGTTACAAAACCTGAATGTGCCCGTCCTGATCTAAATGCCCTTGGGGCAATCTGTGGACCAATAAATATTTCATGTCTTAACCCAACTCCATCTTCGACCTCGATCACCCGAAGAACACGACGCTTTTCCTTGAGTTCATCGTCACCTTCTTTATATGCCAAATTTGAAGCTTCCAGAACCTCAAGAATTCTCTCTAGATTTTCCTCATTTCCAACATCCCAACCAATGAAGTCAAGCTTGTCTTTCGGGCCATCTCGAATTAGCAACCGGTAGCGCTGATCATCCAGAGTTAGAAGAACCTGGTTATCATTTTCCTCAACGACTTCCAGACCTAAAACTTCCGGCCCGAAGCTCAGCCATTCCCGAAACGCACTGGAGGAAACACCTACATATCCGAGTGTTGTGTTCATGTTCATCTTTTTGATCCTTTGATTCTTTGGTACTGTTCCATTTGTCAGCCCTGGTTGGTCGAGATGAGCTATCTGACGTTGCTATCTTGTTTTCCCATTTAGCGCCTGAAACTTTTGAGTCACAATAAAATGTTTTGGCATCAGAGTCAATAGAATGTTCTACGATGCGGGACGGAGAGTGCAGTGTCGGTAACCAAAAAAATTAGTCTCGTCTTGGAGGCATTTGGGCCTCAGGACACGTCTCTGGGCATTCGGGAGATTGCGCGGAGAGCTCATCTCGCCCCGTCAACTGCTCATAGGCTAATTGCAGAGCTGGTTGAAATTGGGTATTTAGAACGAGTGGATAATGGAACCTTAAGACTGGGCCTATCGCTTTTTGAACTGGGACATTTGGTTCCGCAACAGAGAAATCTAAGAGAAATGGCTCTTCCATTGATGGAAGACCTACGCTACGCTACTCGTCAAACAGTACATCTCGCCGTCCGGGACGAAGCCGAAGTAGTATACGTTGAGATTCTTGGTAACCAGGGAACTGACTTACCCTCTCGTGTCGGTGGAAGGATGCCAGCTTATTGCACCGGGGTCGGTAAAGCCATCCTCGCCTTTTCTGATCCCCAAGTTGTACAAGCGGTAATTAATCAGGGACTCCGAAAACGCACTGAACATACGATAACGGATGCTAACCATCTACTGCGGGAACTCGCTGAAATTCGTCTAAGAGGAGTCGCTTTTGACCGGGAAGAATCTGGAATTGGAGTAATGTGCGCCGCATCGCCCATTAAGTCTCGCAATTTGCCAGCTACTTCCGCTATTTCAGTGACAGGAAAGCGAGGAATGCTTGATTTAGAGAAGGTGGCTCCAGCTGTTCAGACTGTTGCCAGGGTACTGAGCAGAAGGTTACCAATACCGCTCCTCTCATCATTCCAACGGACGTAGCCTTTTTAGTGTCGGCAATTTATCTCGTCTCAAAAAAGCAAACATCTGTCTACAACATAAATCCAAAACACGCACCTATGCTTTTTGCGGCCGTATTAGCGACTCTGCTTTGAATTCTTAGCCTCTCGTTCCATCTTAATTTGCAGTGCAATATCGATAATCATGTCTTCCTGGCCCCCAACATAACCTGCTTCACCGACGCGTTGTAGAATATCGTGCGTTGCGACTCCATATCTTGCCGAGGCTCGCTCGGCATGGAGTAAAAACGAAGAATAAACCCCCGCTCGCCCCTGGATGATTGAAGATCGGTCGGGGAACGGCAGTCGAGGAATCATAGGTTTCACGATTTCTTCCGCTGCTGCGAGAACGCCGTCGACATCCGTACCGGTTTCAATACCCATACTTTCGAAAACTGTCGCCAAAATTTCAGTGGGTGCATTTCCAGCGCCGGCTCCGAGCGCACATAGCGAACCATCAATTTGTCTTGCACCAGACCCAAAAGCCAAAACGGAGTTTGCTACGCCTAGCGACAGATTCTGATGACCGTGAAAACCCACTTCAGCATCGCCACCAATCTCCTTTACTAATGCCTTGATTCGTTCCTGGGTTCCGCTGAGAAGAAGTGCCCCGGCAGAATCTACGACATATACGCACTGAGCGCCAGCGTCTACCATAATTCGAGCTTGAGCTGCCAATTCATCTGGTCCGATTCTGTGCGCTAACATCAGAAAGCCCACTGTCTCCATTCCCAATCTTCTGGCAGCTCCAAAATGCTGGATTGAGACGGTGGCTTCCGTGCAGTGTGTCGCTATACGTGCGACCTGGGCACCGGCTCCATGAGCTTCCTTTAGATCTTCAATTGTGCCGACTCCTGGCAAAAGCAGAACGGCGATCTTAGCCCGCCGAGCTTCGGAAACAGCGGCCTCAATAAGCTTTATCTCACTCTCCCGAGAAAAACCGTAGTTAAAAGATGACCCGCCAAGACCATCACCATGACTTACTTCTATAACTTGCAGGCCTGCCGAGTCTAAAGCGGCGACAGTCTGACGTACTTGGTCTTCAGTTATTTGATGCGCCATTGCGTGGCTTCCATCACGCAATGTGGAATCAGTGATTCGAAGAGAATTGCTAGCGGGTGTCATGCGCTTTTCGAAAAGTTCTCGGACGACAGTAATTCTCCCACTCGCACCGCTGCTGCGGTCATTATGTCAAGATTTCCGGCATAGGGAGGAAGATAATCCCCATTTCCCTTGACCTCTAAGAACACTGCCACCCGAGCATTACCTGACCAAGTCTCCCGTTCCACATCGAATTGCGGCTCAGCTCTCAGGGTGTATCCAGGAACGTATGCCTTAACCTCAGCAACCATGTCATGAATTGACTCTGTTATAGCCCTCTGATCTGAACATGGAGGAATCGCGCAAAAGACGGTATCACGCATGATCATTGGAGGATCAACAGGATTCAAAACGATAATTGCTTTTCCCTTGCGAGCGCCTCCTACAGTCTCTATAGCTTTGGCAGTCGTTTCCGTAAATTCATCGATATTTGCCCGAGTTCCCGGACCAGCTGATCTGGATGCAATAGAAGCGACGATTTCGGCATATGGAACGGATACCACCCGGGAAACCGCATGAACGATTGGAATCGTAGCTTGGCCCCCACAGGTGATCATGTTGATATTGGCTGAACTCACATGTTCCCCCAAATTAACGGGAGGGCAAATGTAAGGTCCCACAGCGGCAGGGGTTAGATCAATAGCTCTAATTCCTGCTTGAGCGTATAATGGCGCATTTTCAAGATGGGCTTTCGCAGAAGTGGCCTCGAATACCAAGTCCGGCAAACTGGACCTGCTAAGGAGCCATTCGACTCCCTTAGCCGATGTCATCACCCCTTGGGACCGAGCACGGGCGAGGCCTTCCGAATCTGGATCTATTCCAATCATGTAACGCGGCTCCAGCTTGTCGCTACGAAGGAGTTTTACCAGCAAATCAGTTCCAATATTCCCCGAACCAACTATAGCTACACCGAGCTTGAAATCTGCCATCTCTAGGCCTCTCCCTTTGCAAAGTGAGTGCTCACGGAACCAAGTCCAGAAAATGCTGCTTCCACAAAATCGCCTGGTTCAACGGACACCGAAGCTGTCAAAGAGCCGGCAAGAATGAT
>JAKBSX010000060.1 GCA_021844725.1 Actinomycetes bacterium
TTCCTTTCATCGTTGCCTCTTGATATGTATCCGGCAGGAGAGTAACAACAACTGGCAGCACAAAATCGCTCAACCGTGTTTCTCCATTGAGCATCATTTCCTCTATGCCCTTGATCCTGTGCTGCCCATCAACAATCCAAAATGGTGCGTCATCTGGGATTTGTAGGATACCATCTTTGTAGCGGACATCTTTGGTGTCTCTGACATTCAAGAGTATAGCGTTAGGGGAGAGCCCGTTTGTTTTCACCAAGTATCTGCCAAATGCCCTCGCTCGAGAGATTGTCACTTCCCTCTGGTATCCATTTGGGTTTTCTTTCTTCCACGCGTCAACTCTCGATCTTGCGATAAGATCGCCAGCTTTGATTGTCCCAACATAGAGTTTTTGCTGATTTTGCTCAAATTCCAGACAGTTCAACTTCATCCAGAACATCTCCTTGCTGTGGGTTAATGTTGTGAACCCTATTTAAGGGTTTATGTTGTGGGCCCATTGCAAAATCTCGCTTTACTCAATTTCAGGCGAATTCTCAACTGCACGTTTCGGGGTAATATTGTGAATTACAAGTGTGAACTTCTCTCTTGTGTGACTTTAGCCGTATCGTCTGATTCGTCACCGCCAAAGCGAGCAGACAGACGATAATTCCATCAATAGCTCATTGCACTTACCTTTGATTTCCGATTCTTATCGCACTGAGAATCTCTCACTTTTCATTACTCTGTTTTTCAGCAAGGACTGACAAATGTCATGTATTCGGTTGGCAATTGCCTTCCCCAACAACTACGGGGGTTCTGCAATCACTGAAGACCGAGAGAAGATTGAACGTTACTCGGTAGATGTCACTTATGGCCTGATAACTGATTTAATCCGAGCGATCGTGGAAATCATTGCCATTCCACGAAGAATGGTGTTGAAATATGTATTTTCCGAGATCGGAGATGCCGAACCAAAAGTAGTTTATGTAGAAAAACCGGATTTTGGCAACGCTTGGGCAGGATTCTGGCACTTGATAATGGAAATGCCAGAAATGATTGTTTTGCTCAAAAGCATCTCTATGTCAGTTGATCATTTAGGATGGAATGAGATACAAGAAGGCGCCCCAACCGACAATTCTCGCCCGAATACTATCTTGGAATGGAATTTGTGGAATCTGATTTACCAATCGTTGGAACGATACATATCAGGAAGCAATATTGAAACGAAAATAAGGAAATTCGCAGAATCGATTCAAAGAAATATCGGGAGCCTCCCGCAAATAGTCCAAGTCCGTATATATTTGGAGAATTTCGATTGTAAAGATGTTAAGGACACTCTCGAGTTAGGAGGAGGTTACAGACTTACAAAGCTGAATCCTGAGGAACGATCTGCCCTTTGCTCACCATCCTCCTATTCTTTGCATTTTCTCCGAATGATATTACTCCCCGTAGATGTTCAACGATTGGGGTGGGTGCTCGAAAGAGAATGGACACAAAACAGGACCAATATATTCGACGCTACTCCTGTCGTACGAGATTTGGAATCGATTTTAACTCTGATCAGGTGTCAGAAGCCAGGAGCATCATTTTTCCGCGTAGTTAAGATTTCGATCGACGACGCATGGCTGGAAAGACCCTTCACATATGCGAGTGGGGGTTATCCATTTTCAAACCTTATACCCTCCATACACACTGTTTCAAAGGAAGACCTGACTGAACTAACTTCATTGATAGGGAAATTCATATTCTTCGCAAAAAGCAACAGAAGCAGCATCGGCGTGGCTCTGGCTAGATTCAGACAAGGATGCTTAAAGGTAGATCCCATAGACAAACTGATAGATCATGTGATTTCACTTGAAGCTTCTTTACTCCCAGGAATCAAATATGAGCTGAGTTTAAGATTCGCACTAAGGGGTGCAACTCTCCTTGCTAGGAGTCCCGGAGAAAGAGACACAGTTTTCCGTGATTTGAAAGAAGCATACTCACAAAGAAGCGACATAGTTCATGGATCTAGCCAAAATACCGGAACTGTAAGGGTTCAGGATATAGAATCAATGGCGGGAAAGACATTGGTTGTTTTGAGTCAATTAATGAGCGAGCCTAGTCGTCACATGGAATTCATGAAGACAATTGAACGCTTTGGTATCTCAGGAGAAGCACCGAAATTCTTGCCAGACCATATAAAAGGGTAATCTACACTGATGAAAGCCGTCCTTTTCGAAGGGTCTTTAAGAAATCCACGTACATCACCAATTCATTCCCCCCACAATCTGGTGAAAGGTTACACCTTAAGGCGTCGAAAGCATTCAGTGAATCCTTTGACAAAGACTCCTCGTCTTAAGGTGTATCCCAACGACATATGAGCATCAGTCAATACTTCAAAGGTGATTGTCTAAAATATAGTGCGCGACATTTCGAAAATGGACATATTCTTGAGAATTTGAGATATTCTCTACAAGCGTGACTGATGGACCAAACTGTATATCTTGAATTTCAGTCTTATTTGCGATAATCAACTTGCATCGTCCAAAAACGAGGAACTTCGTATGGAATGAATGCCGCTATCTTACTATAGTAACATCCATTAAGGCTATCGTGATACTGTGAAACGGCATGAGTGGTGGGTTAATGGCTGTTGTACGGACTATCCACGGCGGAAAGGAAGCTGAAAACTTTCTGAACGCAAGACTCGCTGAAGAGCTTAGGAAACTCGGATACTCAAATGCTGGCTTTGAGAGAATATTCAAAGTGAGGGTTGAGGGCAAAGAAATACAAAGCAAGCCAGACGTTTCCTTTTCAAATGGCGGAGTCCACATCATAAGTTCTAAGTTTGGGGAGAGAAAGGAGCTTGAGGCTTACACAACTGCTGATCAATACAAAGAAGATCTAACCCCTGCATTAAGACGCGAAGGCGAACACTTGGGAAAAGTGTTCGCCGTGGTCTTTCCAGCGGCCAAACACGAACGCTTTCTACTACACGTTCTCCCAAGTGAAGGAAAACCTGAATTGAGCTTCGCTGTAAAGAGCATAACAGAGATTGCTCAGAGAATAAGGAATATCGTCGAGGGATCGATCGAAGAGTCACTACAGGAACCGATTCTAGATGAGGCAAAGAGGTTATTGAGGTTGGGCGCTGAAGATCTCGCTAGCACTCTTAAAGGTGTTGATATAGGAGAGTTAGAGACTATTTTCGGGGGCCATGAATTTTTCGCATCATTATTGCAACCCAAGCTCGATAAAACGCAAAGAGCCTCAATCTTGAAGACTGGAATTGGATACTTTTTCGTCAATCAGATACTGTTTTATCTACTCCTTTCCAGAGCCTCTTCAAAGGGAAGAAAGAAGGGCACAATCCATTTCCCTGAGATTAGAAAGAAGGATTTCGCTTCCCCTGAGCTTATACAAGACAAGTATTTTCAACTAGTCAGACTCAAAGACTATGAACCAATATTCGGTTTTGACGTTGTTAAATATTTCAAAGGGGCAGATGCTGGTCCCGCTTGTGAAAGCGTTATCCGTGGAATTAATGGTCTCGCACCAAAGTTGTTGGTCCCTGATTTGGTTGGTCAGGTCTTCCAGTCTCTCATACCCTTGGAGGTAAGGAAACCGCTGGGCGCCTACTATACGAATCCCGGTTCAGCTGCTTTGCTCGCTGCACTTTCAATCAGCTCGGTAAATGATACAGTCTTGGATCCGGCTTGCGGAAGCGGAACACTGATTGTTGCGGCTTACAGGAGAAAGATGGCGATTTCAAATGGCAACGATGAAAGGAAGCTTCACGCACTGTTTCTAGAAGAGCAGTTGACGGGTATGGATGCTATGAGTTTCGTAGCTCATCTAGCCGCTGTGAATCTCGCCCTTCAGCAACCCTTGGAAGATACTGACTTTGTCCGGATCGCTGCTACTGATAGCACTGCTAGAAAACCCGGTGAAGTAATTGTCTCCACAGAGGCCAAACTGTCAAGAGAATTCAAGCAAACAGACCTAAGGTCTATCTTCGAGCCCTTGGTAACGAGGCACAAGCGTGGTGCAATACAAACGAAGAGAGGGCACAAGAAGTCATTTAAACTGGACTATGTGGATGTTGTGATGATGAATCCTCCCTTCACTTCTTGGGATAATATGGGAGAGTCATATAGAAATTCTCTCAAGCTGTCATTTTCCAATTTTAGAGCCGATTATCGTAGAGTCTTATACAAGAAACTAAGCCAACAAGGATTCTTCTTATTGTTAGCAGACGAATTTCTTAAAAATGGCGGAAGAATTGCGGCGGTTCTGCCATTGACAACCTTCACTGGCCGAGCGTTTATACCGTTGCTGAAATTCTTGTTGGAAAAATATTCTATTGAATATTTCGTGGTGGGCTTGGGTAGGTCTTCCTTTTCGGAAGATACGAGTCTCACCGAATGTCTTTTTGTAGCCAAGAAGTCAAGCCCAGCGAGAGGGAATGCGATGAAGGTGATTGGCCTGAAAAAAACTCCTAGTGATCTGACGCCTTCTGTTACCAATCAGATAAGAGAGGCGGTCAATAGTGATGTTTCTGAAGATGAGAATATCATCACATACTCCACTCTTCAGGAGAGTTTGCACCCGGAGAATATAGGCCTTTCTGGCATCGTATGTGGCCTCAGTCGGGAATATAGGCTGTCAAGGCAGAACTTAATAGAACGACTGCAAAAGTGCAGGACGCCACTACTTTCCCTAGAGTCATTGTGTGATAAGAGACAAGCAAGGATAAAAGGGTGGGGACTAGCCTCAGATCATTTGTTCTATTTTGGACCGAGAGCGCTGTTCGGATATGGGGATAAAGATCGGGCCATAAAAGAAAACGATCGATTATTGTTCTCAAGAGAAGAGGGAGATCACATATTTTTCAGAGATTCTGTGACCGGAAGTGAGTTCCAGTTCAGCAAGATAAATGTGCGACCAGCCCTGAGGAGGTTCTCTTTCCTAAGAAATCCAGATTTAAGGCATCCGATTGATTTTGTTTTCACAGATGATCATGCCACTCTTGAAAAACTGATGAATACTTTCTATACCATAGATGAAGCAAAAACGTTTCTCCGAAGAGTGCGGAATGGCTATCGGAAAGGTTCTGGAAAGTCATGGAGTCGGATATTGGACGACAGCTCCTCGACACTAATGTATGGCCGTCGTTTCGACCTAGCTGCTCCTGGTACGACGGTTTTGTTTGCACGATCTACTCAACCTGTTTTCTTGGCATGTGATGGATTCATGATCGACGGTTTTGAAGATAGGGAGGAGAAGCTATTGACGCTCTGGGGCAACTCGACAGTTTTCTTGATCCTTATACTCAGCCGGATCACGATCACGAGAGGTTCGTGGATAAAAATGGAAAAGTCTGCTGTCGATTCAATACCTTTTCCGGACACGACTAAATTGACCGAAGAGGACTGGGACAAAGTGGGCATCTTATACGAAGAGTTAAGCAACACGGAGTTGCCTAGTTTGATAGATCAATTGGGCGAGTGCGAGATTAGGTCAAAGATAGATGATTTTGTAGTAGAGTTACTCGGATTGACCGGCGATGAAAAAAGGCCATTTGCTGCTCAGTTAAGAGGGGGAGCGCTCTCTGCTATACTACTATTACGGGACTCTATGCAGAATCGAACTGGCATGAGCAGCCAGAAAGAGTGAGATTAAGGCGTCTTTCAATTTTCCTGAAACGGCACATTCCCTGCCTCAAATGGGGTGGATTTAGCGTGGTGAGGCTGTCTACGTTGTGAATCAAGAGCATGTGGTCGTAAATTTATCTTCGCTGAAAGTTAACTGACGCCAACTGTGTTGAATCAATGTGTGTGAATATCGCGGAGTTGCATTTTGGCCTGTTACGATTACTTCCATTAGAGTTTCGAAGCGACTGGTTAAAGATTCAAAGTTTGTGTACCAAAGCTCCTCGAATTTGATAATCTTATTTCAACTCTTTGGCGGGTTGTTGGTTGAGTCATCGACAAAGTCAGAATCTTAAACACATACCTAAGCATGTGAGTGGTGTACACTCATAAGGCAAGTGAATAGGACTTGAGGCTCAAGCTCAACCTAGCTATTTTTTTTTTCACTCACATGAATATCTTCGGATTAGCAAAAGGCACGCGCACATTCAAAAGTAACTTGAACAACAAAATGCAATTTCTGGGTTCAATATCATTCGATATAAAGTCTGACGGTTATTATTTAATATGGAAATCACAATCATCGTCTGGTCTTATATATGCCAAGTCCTGGAAGAGGTAACAAGTGTCCCGCATGCGGAACGCTTACAGTGTATGAAGAGGGTATTGGAATATGGGTGTGTTCCAGTGGTGATTTCATGGCATTCAATATAAATGGCGGTTGGAAGAAAGAAGGAAGCACTAAGGGACCAGGATTATGGTGTTTTCGCTGCAAGAGTCAGACGCTACATGAGGCGGGCCGAACCAAAGCAGGGGTAACAAAACTAATTTGTCCTGAATGTGAGCTACACGCCCTCAAACTCCAAATTTGGAAATGACAAGGGCGAGCAAAGTGGAAGATTCGCATTGAGGTGACGATATAGTATTTCTTTTGTTTTCTTTCATTACATTCGCTCAGTTGTAAGTGATGGATGAATTGTTGAATAAAATCGGTCTGAGAGCGAGGTATATGCACGACAAGATTGTGCAGTACAGTGGTTTTTCCTGCGCCTTGAGATAACCCACTTGCAATGCTGTCTCCCAACAGTTTCTTGGCATCATTACATACTTATTCGTGCTTGGCAAAGATTCTCCGATTTGTCATTGATGGTTCAAATGCATGGGCTCTATATCAAGAAGTATGCATATCTATTGTCTACTTTCTAGTTCGCATTCAAATCATCGTCTTTGCTCATTAATTTGGTCAACATTGAAGACTTCTTTGTATTCTTGAAATAGGCATTTCTTGAGTCTTCGTCACCACAGGCAAGTACAGCATTTGCCAACATCATCAAGTTCTCACGTGGGAAAATTCGCCAGAACCGTTTTCTGACGGCCATGTTTGTCAGTATTTTACTTTTCAGTATCAACTTGTGGATATCTGATAGAATCTGATTTGAAGGAGACATGGCTACCATCTTGCCGACTCGATTGGCGCCGGCTGCAATAATAAGCAGCTTTGCGAGTTGTTTAGTATTAGCTTCAGGTTCGTTTATCGCGCCGGTGTCGATCAAGGCAATCAGTTTCATTTGCAGCTCCATTAGATCGCCCCCAAATTTTGACAAATCGGTTAACAGTCGGTCTCTGTCAAGTCGCACTCCCAATCTATCCCTTGAATGTTCTAACTTAAAGGATGTTATGTAGCGCCTGAAGCTGCCAGCAGTCATTGTCAACATTTTTTGTTTCAAACCAGCTAGCTCCACCTCGCTGACTCCGTATTTACGACTCACATTTTCATCTAGAAACGGAAACATTTCGACCACATTTGACACGCTTTTCAAGTTGGAGCATTCTGCATGAAGCTCCCCCAGCTCAGGCCATATCTGGCGAATCTTTACACATCGAAAGATTAGGGATCTTTTCACTAAACCATCGGATGACCTTTGGAGCTCCCATCCGAAGGAGTGCGGTTTGTGGACCCCCAGTTCTTTCAAAATGTCCCCTATCCTCCACATTGAACTCAGTACTTCTAGGGGGGTGGAGCCCTTGGCATTAATGGCATTCACATAGGGCCTCATGTCTTGCAGAATCTTTCCATATGCCCTATTCTTTAAATCGGCCGTCATAGTCACACGACCATTGTAGGCATAACGACCATTCAATCGCTTACATTTGTATTCATTGCCGCCAACGCTATGTCTTCCTCATGTTCTGCAAAATCATTCTCAATCAGTATATTGAGATCGAGCGAACGATCTGCAAACTCTTTAGGCGTTGGTATCTCTCCTTTGTCAGTGTACACTTTCAGTGTGAGTTCTGGTGAAATGATCCTAGCTATGTGAAACAGGAGTTTTTCATCGATTTCACCAGCCCTTGGGCTTCTCTGCTTGAAATCCGGATTGTCCGTGTTCACTGTTATTTGTGAGCCGACCAGTTGGCATCTGATTTGAGGCTCCAGGTGATGAAATTCAATGGTGGGACCAGATCGGGCTAATGTGGATTTGCCTGCTCCTTCTTTTCCTCCTCCTCCAATAGTGGCGCCCGACGATCCTGAACCAATGCCACCAGCTCTAGGTGTGTCGCCTCCTCCGCCATCATTCCTCTGGCCCCCTGCCCCAGGTACATCACCTATTCCGTTGCCACCTGCATCAGTTCCTCCGGGCATGACTTCAATGCCAGAAGAACCCCCAGTTTCGGCTCCTTTGGGCTGAATTACTTCTTTCAGGAATTTGGTCTTGAATCGTTTAAGGATATTTGTGAGTCTTTCTGATAACACTTCCGATACGGCATCTAATTGTCTGTCTCGTCTCTTATTGTAATAGTCTTTGACCTTGCTTTCTACAATCGATTGAATGTGTTCAAGCTCTTCATACAGGAGATCCCTGCCATTTCCAGGCTGGAGGTCATTTCTTGAGATGTTCGTATTCGCTATGTGCCCAATCTCTATAGCCCCTGTCAAGTGTGGTTCGTTCCAAACATCTATTGTCCTTAGTGATCTCTTGAGATGGTTCCTAAAGCTTGTTAAATCTCCAATCGTAAGAATGCGTCTCGAGTTTCGCGTTAACGAGACACGTTGTCTTGGAGTGGATCCTTCTATTACCTTCAGATTCACTTTTATTGACCCTATATTCCCATCTATCTTCACCGGTATCTCCTGGATTATAGGGCTACCCTCTAGGCTAGCGATGTTTACTGGAACACAAGGCTCAGAAACGCTTCCTTGTCCATCTCTTATCTTGACTTCCAGTATTCCGTTATTGATGACCTCATCAAAATTCTCTTCAATTGTCTCGCGCAGTTTGGATGCGAAACTTTTCCGCTTAAAAACTCCCTGATTGAAACCATAGATCTTGACCATAGTTCCGTTTTTGTCTTCTCCGAGTTCCCACTCAAATGACGTGACTGGAACATCAACGTCATGATCGCTGTTTCTGTCAATAATCAATCTGCAAGATTGATACCCTTTCTTTCGAGTGATAAATTCAGCATATCTTGCAAAGCCACGAAAAGCATGCACTCCAAAGCCGAATTGCCCTTTTATCCACATTCTGTGCTCTTTCGTAGAATCACCTATGTTTTCCAGCAATCTTCCAAGCTCATCCGGCGACATCCCCCCACAATCATCAAAGAACGCCACCTCCCCCTTGACGTTGTCGATCGTAATGACGAGGTGCCCTTTGATCATGCTCTCGACAGCCGCGTCTGCAGCATTATCCACATATTCCATCAATGCTTTGTATACTGTCTCATACGTTCCTGCAATATTGTTGACTAGATCTCTAGGTTTCGATATTCTCAATCTCACACTTCTCAATTGCTTTGCTTCTTGCATCATTCTTGCCTCCTAAACTACTCGTTCGGTCGAAGTCAATAGCTCATTTCTCCCTCATTTTTTCCCATTGTCGTCACTCTGCCGCATACTCTTCAGATAGGCCAGTGTGTTCTCAAGGAAGTAATCTATAGAGCCTTCAGTTGGAGAACTGTTGCCATTTGCAATGATTATGTCCTTGACCACCTTCTTCTGAGCGT
>JAKBSX010000061.1 GCA_021844725.1 Actinomycetes bacterium
TCGTCGCTGCGGAGATGAACGGAAGACCGAGAAAGGTTCTTGGATGGAAGACTCCAGCGGAGGTCTACGCTGAAGCTGTTGCAATGACCGGTTGAGCGCGCCCCATGGTACATCAGCAAGACGAAGTTCAAGCTGGACGTCTAGGTTGGATTGATCTGAGAATCGGTCCCAGGATGGCGTAAGCGTTAGATACATTCCAATCAAGCTCTTCTCAAATCTGATATAGACATTACGGGTTCATAGCTGTCTGATTGCGAGTGCCGAGCGTGTTCCGCGGACCAAGGTGAGGGTCCTGCGCCGGCGAGGACTCTCACTACTGCCGGAACTATGGCGGTACAGACAAGCTGATAGGACTATCACCTCACCCCTAAATTTGATTTCCTGAGAACCAGAAGATCAAGGGTAGCGCGGGTTTCGCGTGAAGTTCATCAGACAACTACCAGGTCAGGAATCTATGCGGCGTTTGGGTTAAGGCCGAATGAGAGTGTCCCGGAAGAATTTGGGCCTATTCCGAATGTAAGACAATGTGACACTGCAGCACATTTGAGCGGATCAAGCAAGAAGTCCTGGCATAATGCGTCATTCTGTTTGTGGCTTAAAACTGTCTGGAGGATACCAGATGTTTCTTCTGACGGAGTGTGTAAGGGGGACCCCTCAATTTAGGTGCATTTAAATTTTGAGTTTCGCCACCTTACTTAGGTAATTTGGCCAAAAACCATACAAATGTTGCGTTACGGATTGACTATAGAGGCAAATGTAGCTATGCTGCCTCTAGCTGGATGAGTGTCCGGGTTTTTGAAGGATGTCGGCCAGGCAATGCTGCCGCTCATCGTGCAGACCTTGGACATGGAATCCAGTGGGGCAGGGCGTTGGTATCGATAGGTGAATTGTTTAAGTCAAATTTAAGAGTGTTACGGCGAACAGCAATCAAAATCCTTGGGGGAATTCAAATGCAAAGATTACTATCAAGAAAGTCGTTTCGAGTGAGCGGAGTGTTGGCCATGATGGCCTTTGGAGGAACCTTCTTAGCTGCTTGTTCAAGCGGATCAAGTTCATCCTCCACCAGCTCGTCCACGACAGTTGCTAGTGCCACTAGCTCATCGTCGGTTCCGGCCAACAATGCGTTTCTCCGAGCAATAGTTAAGCGAGGAGCAATTCGCCTGGGAGTAATTCCCGACCCGCCATTCATGTACCTTGATTCACAAACTAATCAATGGAGCGGTCCATACATCGCGGTCATACAAAGTTGGGCGCACAGCTTAGGTGTGAAAGTCGATTACGTGCCAACTACATATGCAACTGTAATTGCAGCAGTGCAGGCCCATAAAATCGATCTGGCTGCTGGTATTTCGTATACAGCGGCACGCGCCGCGGTGGTACAGTACTCCGTGCCAACTTGGACCGAACTCCAGTCGGTTGCTGTGAATGTCTCCACTACGCATGCAACAACTTGGCAGGAGATAAATAATCCGCAGTACACCATTTGTGTCGTACAAGGTGCAGAGCAGGCAGTATTGATGTCTTTGCATCCCAGCCTGTTCCAGTTCAAGACATTGACGGCTCCGAATGTAAGTACTTGTCAGCTGCAGGTAACTTCCGGTAGAGCAAATGGTTTTTTCTATTCGTGGCTTCCTAATGGTAATTTTGCGGCAACGACTCCGAGCGTCAAGCTTATTTTTGCTTCCTCTGCGGTTCCAACTACAACTGCTGGCTCCTATGTAATTGACAACAGCTATCCCAAGAGCAATCTAGAGCCGCTGAACTCTGCGATTTCGCATGCGTTGAAGTCGGGAGTTTTCGGCGCTGCCGAGAAAGCAGCCGGGGTTGTCAATCCTTTAGACTATGCCGCCTCGCAAAGCGCCATACCATCCTATGTGAAGGTCGCTGCTGCAAAGATATTTGTAACCAACAACCAATCCTAAGCCGTGGGAAGGTCATTTTTAAAAGACAGAGACTCTTCGGAATCCTCTGAAGGCAAGGCGGCGTCCGCTATAGGTCGTGAAGGCACTTTTCCGGCCGAGAGGCCAACTATTTTCGGGTGGGTGCCATCGAGCATTGGGCCAAAAGGGCGAAAATCTGGGGCACTAATCGCCTTTATAATTTTGCTCACAGCTCTATGGCTTTTGTTCCGTTATACCAGGCAGTCAGCGCCTCCCTATAAGTGGGACTTTGGGGTAGTGTGGACGTACCTTCCGATACTGTTTAGCGGTCTTAAGATGACCTTAGGGATTACCCTTCTTAGCATCTTTTTCGGAATGTTTCTCGGGCTGTTTGTCGCTGCGGCGAGGTTGTCCACCAATATTCTCGTGCGGATACCGGTAACTGGCTACATCGAGGTGATGCGAGGTACTCCAGTTTTAGTTCAATTAATCTGGATCTTCTACGTTCTCCCCATACTGGCTGGAATCAAGTTGTCCGGGTTGGAGTCCGCCGTTCTTGCTTTCAGCTTGAATCTCGGTGCATTTTATGGCGAGGCTTTTAGAGCGGGTATTCAGTCAGTGCCCCGTGAACAGGTCGAGACTGCGGAGGTGCTGGGACTAACGTACGTGCAAAGGATGCAGTTTGTAGTGTTGCCGCAGGCAGCTCGTAACGTGCTTCCCGTGTTGCTGTCCATAAGTGTGAACTTGTTCAAAGACACGTCTTTAGTGTCGGCGCTAGGGGTGAGCGACCTTATGTTTGTCGGCGAGTCAGTCGCAACGAACGTATTTAGACCCTTAGAGATCTTGACCACGGTGGCTCTGATCTATTTCTTGGTCGCCTTCCCCGTCACACTTCTAGTGCGCCGGCTGGAACTGCATTTGAATCGCCACCGACGGAAGTGAGTTTTTCTATGGACAACATTTCTTCTGGTTCTACTCCTGAGGTCGAGTTAGTGGACTTAGCCAAGTTTTATGGGACTAGCCGGGTATTTGAACATTTTAATCTTTCCGTTGCGACTGGTGAAGTTATTTCGATCATCGGACCCAGCGGGTCCGGCAAGAGCACTTTATGCAGAGTGGCGGTAGGGCTAGAACCTTTTCAGCAGGGCAGAATTCTTATACGAGGTTCGCTGTATAAGTCTGCCAATGGTAAGGGACCAGCGCCGAGAAGTCGAGAAGCCCGGGCAATTCGACGTGATCTAGGCATGGTTTTCCAGCACTTTACGCTGTTTCCACAGCTGAAGGTTATTGACAACATAATGCTGGGGCCATGCAAAGTTCTTGGAGTATCTAAAGATGTCGCTCGTAAGCGGGCTATGGAGGTCCTCGAGCGAGTTGGTCTGTCCGAAAAGGCCGATTCGTACCCTGGACACCTTTCCGGAGGGCAGCAACAGCGCACTGCGATCGCTCGAGAACTAGCGATGGATCGTCGAGTTATTTTCTTTGATGAAGTTACCTCTGCTCTTGATCCGGAACTTGCCGGAGAAGTGCTGAAGGCAATGCGCGATCTAGCTGCGACTGGGATAACCATGATTGTCGTGACCCACGAAATGGAGTTTGCTCGAAATGTGTCAGACCGTGTCGTGTTTATGGAACAAGGTCAAATAGTAGAGATGGGTTCTCCAGGCAAAATATTCTCACACCCCACCGAAGCGCGAACACTTGAATTTCTTGACCGAGTTCTGCCGGAGAGAGCTATCAAAAAACCACAGTCAACATGATCAATTTGCTCGATAGGAAAACTGGATGACCGATGAAACTATTTCGCGCCTTGGGCCGCCAGAGAGTCTGCTAACAAACAGCCTCTTTACCGATGCGGAGGCGCTAATGCCGAGCCTTCCTAGAAGGCAGCGCGAATTAACCCGGGCTTTGCTGGCTGAGCCAGAGGTATTTGCATTTGGATCTATAAGGGAGGTAGCCGATAAATATTTGGTAAATACGGCTACCGTCATGAGATTTTCTCGCTCGCTTGGATTTTCCGGCTATCAGACTCTCCAAGAGGCGGTCCGAATAGCCTACCTAAGATATTCAGGCTTGCAGGTGCCGGAGATTTCAGTTGAGGAAGGCCCCGGCGCTTTGCGGGAGCACCATCATGCGAACCTTGACCGCGCTTACGATGCGGCTGGGGACCTTGACGCTGTTTGCAAGGTGCTTTTGCAGGCAAGGCGGGTAGTTGTCACCGGCGAAAGCATATCAGCAGCTCTGGCCCAGCTGTTCGTGCGCATGCTGCGCTTCGCCAACTTAAGAGCTGAGTTTGTCAGTGCAAGCGGTGTCGATCGCACAATTGGAATGAGCGATCTTGACTCTAGAGATGTGGTGGTTGGATTTGGACTTTGGCTTCAATTCAAACCAACCCTCGATGCCATGGCTATAGCCAGGCGAAGGGGGGCTGTAACCGTTGTTATCGCAGGATCAGCTTCAAGTCCATTAGCTCGACATGCCAACTATGTGCTGCCCGCACCAGCGCAAGGCCAGGCACTCTCGTTCTCGGTAGTTCCAAACGTGGCGTTGATGGAACTCATTGCCGATCAGCTTGTCCGTGATCGTCGAGCTGCTGGGCACAAAGACGACAGTCTCCTCCACGATCGGTTCGTGGAGGAAAACATGCTTGCCCCTCTCCTGGAAAAGGGAGAGGGCAACCCGGGTTCGAAGGAATAAAAGGGTTATTTCTGGCAACGAAAGCTGATTCAAATGGTAAAGGAGACAAAGTATGGCCTTGAATAATAAGAGTGTTAGTCGGACAAGCGCACAGCCCGAGGAGGGTCTTAGCCTTAGTGAGATTCTAGCTATTGAAGTGCCTGATGATCGCGTTGCTCGCCTCAAAGAGCTCACTCATCCAGACGAAGAGCTCAGCGATGAAGTACACACGTGGGTAGCTAGGAAACAAGTGCAGTGGGCGAACATACAGTATACCCGCTTTCTTGCTGGTGCAAAATACACCGAACAGGATGTCGACGACATACTTACGAACGCAATTGATATCCACGCTCATGGCGGCTCCGACCCATTTGAGCGGCTGTTGCTAGAGGATGACTTGGCATACGACTATACCGACGTTGGGATGAGAGCGATGGTTGTCAAGACCTGGTATACGCCCTCCGCCTCGCGAAATGCCCTTGTTCAGAAACTTGCCGACCGTTATGCGGAGCAGCGTGGACTCCGAGCAGTACAGTGCTTCGGGGGAGTGACTCTGAACTATTCCCAGGGTGGACTAAACCCGGAGGCAGTCAAAAAATGCCTTGGTTTTCCTGGCATGAAGTATGTCTGGATGCCGATGGTCGACTCCTACCATCACCGACAGGTCGTTTACGATGACACATCGGGACATGGGATAAGGCTGTTAGATGACAATGGCCGATTGTTACCGGAACTTCGAGAAATAGTCAAGATCGCCGCAGAGAACGACCTGGTCCTCGCTTGCGGACACTATCCATTCGAGGATACATTCCGCCTCTTTCAAGAGGCAAGGGAGGCCGGCGTAACTCATATGGAGGTGGTGCATCCTGCGCACATCCATTCCAAGCATTCGATTGAGCAGATGCAGAAGCAAGCCGAACTTGGCGTCAAGCTCATGCTTTCAGGTCTAGGCGCCGAGGCCTTTCCTCTTCACGAGTCGGGTCCTTTGTATGCAGCGAGGCAAATTAAAGAAGTTGGACCAGAGAACTGCGTATATGGTTCCGATTACGGACAACTGCAGAACTTTCCCCATGTCGTTGGTACGCGCTGGATGATAAAGCTTCTATTTAGCTATGGATGCACAAAAGAGGAGCTATACAAAGTGTTTCAAGTTGCTCCGGCCGCTCACCTGGGCATAGAGCCTCCTCCTCCGCTGGGAACTCCGGCCCACCCCGGCTGGCCAAGGCACTCGGAATCGCGCTCCTACGTAGGCCATCCGCAAGGCGATCCGCAAGCACGCGAACGCGCACATGCGCACTGGTCGCCCTCGGTAGCTAGAGACATGGACTGAGACGAAGAGATGACGAATAAGAGTGAAATTGTGGATGTGGTAGTGGTTGGCGGCGGAGCAGCCGGCCTCGCTGCGGCGGTTGCTTCGGCCACTCGAGGAATGAAAACTGTCTTGCTCGAAAAGGAGCAGATATTAGGTGGAACAACTCGACTTTCTGTGGGCTCCTTTTCGGCAGCGGGTACTCGACTTCAAAGGCGTGCCGGAATAGTTGATAACCCAGATCATTTCCGAGAAGATATGGTGGCTTTCGCTCCAGCATTGGAGTCGCGGGATAACAGTGCTCTGCGGGCAATGCTGGCGGTAGAGGCATCGGTTACCTTGTCATGGTTGGAGGATCTTGGCGTCGTTTTCGTCGGCCCCTTCCCTGAACCGCCCCACCGGGTAAACCGTATGCACAACGTGATACCTAATTCGCAGGCCTATATAGATACGCTGGCGAAGGCGGCTCGAGACTTCGATGTCACGGTCCAGCTCAATGCGAGGGTTCGGTCGCTCATCCATGAGAATGGCAGCGTCGGGGGTGTCGTATATACACGCGGTGGTGGCGAGCAGGTTTCACTTGTGGCTAGGCGAGGAGTCGTACTTGCAACGGGTGATTTTTCTGGTAATCCAGTACTTCGAAAGAATTATCTCAGACCAGAAGCTGCCGCAGCAATACCTGTAAATCCTCAAAGCAATGGGGACGGGCACCAGATGGCGAAGGAGTTGGGTGCCGCGCAGCGCAACATGGACATGATCTTTGGACCGCAACTTCGATTTCCTGAAGCGCCAAAACCAGGTTTTACCGAGCGCTTGCCGAAGTGGAGATGGGTGAATCGCCTCGGAGGGATTTACATGAGTAAGGCACCCTCATGGATGCTGAAACCACTTGTTACCTCTCTTTTGATAACCCACATGTCACCCTCGGAGAGTCTCTTTGAGCAAGGCGCGATTCTCGTTGATCTCGACGGCAGAAAAGTTGTCGGTGAAACACCGGCCGCTGGACTTGCGATGTCTCGGGAAGCAACCGGCCATATTGTGTTCGATGATCTGGTGGCGAAGAAATTTGCCGAGTTTCCCTTCTTTATCTCAACTGCACCAGGTATCGCTTATGCCTATTTTTCCGATTACGAACGAGGGAGGCCGGACCTGATGCACCATGGGGCTTCTTTGGAAGAACTTGCAAGATTAATTGGAGTACCCGCAATTCGGTTGAGCGAGTCGGCAAAAGAGTTTCGCAGTGGGCCATTTCATGCCATGGGGCCGGTACGGGCGATGCTGACTGTCACCGAAGGAGCTCTCTCGGTGGACACGGAATGCCGGGTTCTTGATGAGGGCGGTTCTCCAATCGATGGTCTTTATGCAGCGGGAGGTATTGGGCAAGGCGGGATGATGCTCAAAGGGCATGGTTTGCATATTGGATGGGCGCTTACATCCGGTCGTATTGCAGGAGAGACAGTCGCGAGGAGAGAAGCATGAAGTTCGAAGATGCAGTAGTGGCCGTCACCGGTGGTGCCAGCGGTATTGGATTTGCTACGGCAACTCAGTTGGCATCTCTAGGAGCCAACCTTGTACTTATTGACCTAAACAAGGATCTGCTGGAAGAGTCAGCTAAATCAATTAAGGAGTTGGGCCGAGAGGTTCTGACACTGAGCACTAATGTGACCAGTTCTGTAGACATGGACTCGGCAATGCAAAGCATCATCGGCCGTTTTGGCCAATTGGATGGATTTGTGGCTTGTGCGGGCATCCGCATGACGTCAGCACGCGTTATCGACCTCGGTGATGAAGCTTGGGATAACATTATCAATGTAAATTTGCGGGGGATGTTCGTTAGTTGCAGGGCCGCCGCGCGACAGATGGTTTTGGCGGGTTCGGGTGCAATAGTTACTATTGGATCGTTGTCGGGGCAAGCTCCGCGGTTAGGGCAGAGTGCTTACTCCGTTAGCAAAGCTGGTGTAATTCAGCTGACTCGCGTGCTAGCACTCGAATTAGCCGAAAAGGGCATTCGGGTAAATACAGTTTGCCCAGGTGTCGTAAACACCTCAATGATGAAACTTTCTCGGGCTCAGGATGGGGAAGACGTGGTGAACAGGAAACTATACGGTTCCCTCCCTGAATTCCGAGTCGGTATCCCGCTACGGCGTTACGCCGAACCCGAGGATGTGGCAGATGCTGTTGTCTACCTACTGTCTCCTGGAGCTAGACATATTACCGGTCAAAGTATTTTTGTAGATGGGGGAGAATCCATCGTGTGACACATTCTGATGCGCCTAAATAAAATCCATTCCACTATTAGTTGATGTGCTCCGGGTTTAATGAAGGCCTAGTTACTTGAGAACCGATTGGTCCTCAAGTTCTATTTGAGTGTAGTAGTTGGCCTCGAATTATAACGGCGAGATCATTCCAATTGAAATATGGAGTCTCCGATAGTTGAACTAATCAATCCAGAGCAGTGTTGCCCACTCAAGATCTGTGGTCCCATTGTAGCCACCATGGGTTCGGACCATCTCGGACTTCTACAAAGCGTTGTTGCCAGTTGCTAAGGCTGGCATTGTCGCGCACGGCACGGCAAGACGATGGTTGCATTAGTCCCCTCAGGAGAAGGTGACCGCGAGTATCAGGAAACCAGAGCCAAAGAGGTTGCTCGGCTACTTGTGGGCCATTAGAAAAACCAGGGATACTTGGAGAATAAGCGTGGATTTCCGCTTTGGCGGCCGAATTAGACCTTGGGAGCCAAACCGCTGCGGTGCTAAAGCTCATAGAACTATCGCCTCGCCCTAATTTTGGTTTCCCGAAAACCAGGAAGTCCAGCGCTGCGCTGGGTTTCGCATGGATTACATCAAAGAACAACCAGTTCAGGAAGCTATGCGGCGTTTGGGTTGCTGGTGATGCCTGGCGTAATGTACGCAATGAACTTGACCGGATGCACCTTGTCACCATGGAGACTAAAGATGGACGATTCTCCCAACGGACGACTATCACACCCAAACAAGCCGAGATACTTCGGGACCTCAGGATAAAAGAGCCCGGTCGCTACTTGGATTTCGAACCAAAGGTACCTTAGGAATAATCCCAACTCACAGAATCGCTTAGTAACACGACTCAAATGTCGAAACGTGTCCATTTCCCCTGCTAACGCATCATTTATGGGGCAGCTGAGGGTGAGGGGTCTCCGGAAACTGAGCCATCCGATATTTGAGTTCTAAAGTACTCACTCCTACTCCCATATTGAAAACTTTCCACACTGGTGCAGAGTCACAGTTCTCATCCCGTTTCGTCAAGAACCTTAATTCAGTTGTGGTCTAATGCGATTTGCACGGCCACCTCAGTTTTCGCCGATTCAGGAAATTCAGTGCCCTGATAGTGATGCATTATCAAGTTTCGGTCAAATGACTTTCAAATGTGTGTCCGCCTCAACTTTCCAGGACATCTTGGGGCCATTTACGCTGGTAGATGCCTATTATTATGTTTGGGGCAGCTGCTCTTTTTTCCAAGCGGCTACCACTTCTGGGTCTGCTTTTTCATACTGCTTTCCTGGCAGATGAAAGCTAAAGGAGGCTTCCTTGAACAGTATGT
>JAKBSX010000062.1 GCA_021844725.1 Actinomycetes bacterium
GGGAACCAAAGACAACCCAGGTAAGAACGTAGCCCAGAAGAGAGGGCTGAATAGATCCCAAGCCTGGACACTATTCAGAAAGAGACTGAAGGACAAAGCAGCTAGTGCAACTTCTCCCGTACTTGTTATACCCATAAATCCTAAGTTCACATCTCAAACCTGTCCCCAGTGCGAAGAAGTAGCTAAAGACAACCGTAAGAGCCAAGCGGTCTTTAGCTGCATCGTCTGTGGACATACCACTAATGCAAATATCAACACAGCAAAGAACATTCTCACCGCAGGACTGGGTCCCCTTTGGGGGGTCACAGGACGCAGATGGACACTGCAGCAAAAGCCCACAGGGGCTGAGCACAGCGGCCCAGTGAAGCGTCAACTCTCTGAAGGACGAGTGGCATGAGCATAACTGGTTCTCAGGAATCCTCCGGATTTATCCGTGGGGAGGAAATCAAAATAAAAAGAATTCTTGTAGGTGTTGATAGTTCGTCCGAATCCAAGCAGGCCTTGGCATTCGCGATAGAAATTGCTCGCCCTATCAACGCAGAAGTAATAGCCTGTCACGCAATTGGAAAGCTGACTACCATATCCCAGGGACACCTGACGCCAATACACCAGTACCGCCTGAAAATAATCCAGGAGTTCGAAGATCAGTGGTGCGATATCCTAAACGACTCAGGGCTGCGCTCCCAAAAAATTATCGTTGACGGAAACCCGACTACAACTCTTCTGGCAATCTCCGAGGAAGAGCAGGCTGACATGATCATAGTCGGCACCAGAAGCCATTCGATTGACTCACTCCTCGGTTCCACCGCCCATCAAATAATCGAACATTCACCAGTTCCAGTTGTGGTGGTTCCACCTAAAAATAGCTAACATAAAGCATGAAAGGACGCCGTATGGCTGCCGATCTGCTTTGGGCATCAAACTACTTCAAGTCGAGGAGGATCAATATGAAAGTAAATAAGTTTGGGAAGGTGGTGGTGGGAGTCGATGGTTCTCCTAGCGCAAACAGGGCAACCGAATGGGCTGCTCAAGAAGCAGAGCTTCGTAATGCAAAGTTAGAACTGGTGCATGCCTGGAACTATCCAAACCTGGGCTACGGAGGATATGTCGCCGTTCTTGAAGATTTCGAAAATGATGCCAATGCGGTTCTCGAAGAGGTGGCTGCAAAAGTTCGCTCCGAGCATCCCAATTTAGAACTTGCGACTGCATTAGTGCAAGGTCCCACTGCTCAAACAATAATTGAAAAAGCAAAAGAAGCAGACCTGGTAGTGGTTGGCTCACGCGGCAAAGGCGGATTCACCGGGCTTTTACTGGGTTCGGTAGGCCAACAACTTGTTCACCACTGCCCTGCCCCGGTGGTCATAATTCATCTCCCCGCCGACAAAGAAATAGATCAAGAATAGTACAGTCTGATTCTTAAAACAGATATTTATCATTTCATAGAAATGAGCTAGACAGTGGACCTGGGTATCAGAAACAAACGAGCGCTAGTAACTGGAGGCTCCTCCGGTTTAGGCCTTGGCGCTGCTAAATCACTAGCCGGCGAGGGAGTCAGAGTAGTAATAGCCTCTCGCTCTGAAGATAAACTCAAAGCCGCAGTTGAAAAAATCGACGGTGAGGTCAGCTACCTGCTCACCGACCTCACAGACCCGGAAAACGCACAACCGTTGATTGAAAACGCGACAGATCTGCTTGGGGGTTTAGACATCCTGATATGCAATTCGGGCGGTCCACCCCCTGGGGGATTTTTCGACCACAACATCGATGACTACAGGTCTGCGCTCGACGCCAATATGCTTTCCTCGATTGCCCTTTCGATAGCAGCTGTTCCAATCATGGAAAAATCAGGTTGGGGCAGAATTGTAGCCATAACTTCTCTATGGGTGCGCCAACCTTCGCCAAACCTGATACTTTCCAATTCGGCACGAACCGGATTAACCGCTTTCATGAAAACGATGGCCACAGCGGTAGCCGGGAAGAACATTACTGTAAATACCGTGCAACCTGGATTCCATGCCACCGCTCGATTTGAAGAACTAAATGGAGATAAAGTCTCACAGATAACAAGTCAACTACCTTCCGGATCACTTGGTTCACCCGATGATTTTGGAGCACTAGTAGCATTTTTATGCTCTCAGTCAGCAAGATACATAAGTGGAACTTCAATTCACGTAGACGGGGCGATGTATGCTGGCTTAATGTAATTTTCGAATACCGTATGCCACCTGGAGGAACAACATTGATAAGGCATTGTGTAATCTTTACCTGCAAACCTGAAGTTGACCAAAAAACATTGATTTCTGCGGTGGAAAAGGCTAACCAGGTTTTACCAGGCATCCCATGTGTAAGGTCATTTTCAGCTGGACTCGACCGAGGTCTCCAACCTGGTAAATCAGGCGATCTTGCCGTTGTTGCAGACTTCGACTCAAATGAAGATGTAATCAAATACCTCGAAGATCCAATTCATCAGAACTATGTCCACGAGACGCTGTATCCAGTTATTGATACTCGGATATCCGTTCAATTTGAGTTCTAAATCGCAAGGGATTTAATTCTCACTTTCGATCCGATGACTTCAATTCCGCTAACAACTAGACCTGATATTGAAAGGCTGACCAACTGAGAAGCAAGCTCATCTGAATAATCGAGTTCAATCTCATCAGTGAAAGCATCAGCGCTCTCCAGCTTCTCTCTCCACACACGTGCGGATTCCCAGGACTCGGCAAACGCATTTTGATTTGACACTCCTTGGCTTAGTCCATTTATACATTTCGTGAACTCATCTACTGTTTCCCTGAGAAATGGATTTGAAACTAAAAAAGGAACTGCCATTTTTGCCGAAGACATCGCCACCCGAGTGGCATCTCGAAAACTGCCCGCCGCCAGTACTGCGGCCAACTTTTCCTTGCCTGAATTGCGAACCATCTCAACTAACGCTATAGCTATGAGATGTTCTAAATGAGACACAGAAGCTACCAGCTGATCATGAACCTTGGGTTCAAGAACCATTACATTGGCGCTAAGTCCGCCTGTAATGATTCCAATTAAACTTATGAGCGCATCGATATCGAAAATAGCTGATCCTAGTTCTGTCGTCAAAACCCAGCTTCTGTTGTCGAATAATCCTGGGCTTGAACCTGAAAAACCGGAGGTGGTATTCCCTGCCATCGGATGGCCCCCGATAAATGACACCCCGCTAGGCAGATTCAACCTGTTTACAGTATCCGTAATCTCCATCTTGGTGGAACCGACATCCGTCAGAACATGACCAGGCCTTAAATTAGGAAGCAGCTCCTCTAAAACCGACCCCGTCTGATCAACCGGCACAGCCAGAAAGATAATTTCAGCAAGACCAGAAAGTTCTTCCAATGATTCAACGGCTGTCAAACCCGAAGCCCGCCCCAACTCTCTGACGCTCTCACTTCGTGCATAAAAAACTACATCGGAGCAGGTGGAAAGGCTGCGGGCAATTGAGCCTCCAATCTGACCAAGTCCAATTACGCCCACATTTGATAGCTTCCTGGTGCCCATTATCCGATCCAGAATCTGGCAGTTTCAGGATTTAGTAGCCGTTCTTTATCTGATTCGCTGCTATTTTGATCCACCGAACCCAAAGGCAACGAAGGTGAGGGAGTGGTCACCTCGCTCCCCTTCCAACGTGGATAAGACCCCAGAAGCTTTACCGAAGCACCGAACTCCCATAAATCTTTCACAACTTGTCGAACTTCTGGATCAGATATATGTCCACTAAAAGTTATGTGAAAAGCATGGCTGCCAATCTTTGCCTGCAATGGCCGTGACAATATCGAAGTCATATTTACCCCATGCTTGGCAAATCTCGAAGAAAGTTCAGCTAGAAAACCCACCCGGTCAACCGAGGGAGTGACAACTATAGATGTCTTATCATCTCCTGTTCTGATGGCAACATCTCGACCAATCAATACATACCGGGTCCTGATATCGGGAATATCCATAACTTGGCTTGAATTAATCTCAAGCCCTGCCGAAGCACCAACCAGAGGAGGAGCAAGTGCAACGACCGATGAATCTCGTTTCTCTGCAACATAACGGCAGGCTTCAGCTGTAGAAACTGCATGATGCACCTGTAGCCCTCGCTCCTTAATGAACTGACTGCACATGTCAAGGATTAAAGGATGAGAGACGACCTTTAGCACGTCGGCATTTGGATCTATCCCAAACGCGAATATATCTTCAACCAGGACTACCTCTTCACGAATCAAAGCGGAAGTTGCGTCGAAAATCAACCGATCAAGTATTGTGGTCAGCTCCCCATTGGTCGAGTCCTCAAGGGATATAATCCCTAAGCAGCCCGGCATATAATTCACAGTTTGAATTATCTCCGCAACCGATGACATAGGGAGTGGCTCCGGATCGTTCACGGTCGTTAAAAGCTCAATTGCCCTGTAATCTGAGGTACCCGAGGGACCCAAGTAGCAAACTATCACAAAAAAATCCTAGCTAATGGTAGAGTTATAAACCCGCATTTACTCCATCCATGTTATCGCTCAGAGGGTTGCACAAACCCCCAACTTTGAGTATAGGTATACCGGGCGCTTCAGTAATAAATACACGAGGAAGCTACGCCCTTCAGTTCCAGAATCTGGCCGACTCTTTGCTCTGCCAGAGGCCTAGAAATCTGGTTCGTCAAAATAGCGTTAGCTAAAGCTGCACGGGCCTCAGAATAGACACTAAATTGGTTGGGATTTGATGAGGCCAGCATTATCAGGTCAGCGCCAGCTGCAGCCGAGTCAACAACCGCTTTAGAAATGTTCGGCTGATAACTTTGAATTGACACAGTCTCAAGCGAATCAGTTATTACAACGCCGCCAAAACCAACCACAGACCGAAGTATCGACATAACTTTAGGACTTAATGAAGAGGGCACACCTTTAGACAGCCCAGGAACTGACGCATTAGAAACCATTACCATAGCCGGCATAGTCTTTAACTTTTCAAAAGGCACCAGCCCGGTGCTAACCAGTTCTTGATATGGCAAGGTATGAGCGGCCATCACATCTGTGTTACCACTGGACTGTCCGAGACCAGGAAAATGCTTCATCACTGGAATTACTCCAGCCTTTATCATGCCCAACATAAATCGCTGAGCATATTCTGCCGCAATTAAAGGTTGTGGTGAAAAAGAGCGCTTTCCGTCAGGATTTGTCCGGGACGGCCCGGCTCCGGCATCTAGATCGACCACCGGAGCAAGATCTACGTTGACACCTAAATTCTTCATCTTCAGTCCAACTGAGTAACTCATGTTCTCTACTGCAGCTAAAGTCATTGAAGATGCCATAGTTCTAGGCCACGGCATCGATCCAACCAATTCTGCCAGTCTCTGTATTGCCCCGCCTTCTTCGTCAGTCATAACCAAAGGACGAATCCCCATAGGGGATTTTGAAACCAGGCTGGAAATTTCAGATTTTAAATCCTGGGAATTGGCGTTTCCCATCAGCACAATACCTCCGACCCCACTGCTAACCGCCTTGTCAGCAGATTGAAGCGATCCGATATCTGCCGAAGTTACCAACATCTGACCTGCTAACTCGGAATTGGTCCATTTAGCAATATCTACGGTAATTGCGCAAGGATTTTTCACCAAGGTTGAAGTCGTAGCGGGTGGACCACCATGAAGAGCTTGCCCAGAGTTTCCTTTAATTTGCGAACCTGACAATTGAGAAACTGAGGCTTGAGACCCTCCACATGCGGATAACACACAACATAAACTTAGGAGTGAAAAAACAATCGTACAACGGGAAAATGCTGTCTTAGCTGATCTGAAACTCAACAATCACTCCAAAACATAAAGTGGGCCGTACAGGACTTGAACCTGTGACCCCTTGCGTGTCATGCAAGTGCGCTACCAGACTGCGCCAACGGCCCATCGAACTACCATGATACCCCATCCACTCATGCGAGCAGACCGACTGCGACTATGAGGGTTGGAACCAATGAACTTTCGATTCACCTGGGACGTCAACCCACAAATTCAATCGAGGCGGCGACCGGAATCGAACCGGTGTACAGGGCTTTGCAGGCCCTTGCCTAAGCCACTCGGCCACGCCGCCAATCGCTTATAACATAATTGCCTAAGCGGTTCACCTAGGCCCCTATGGCACAACTCGATAGAAATTCTTTCCTGATTTGTAATAACTAACCCTATTTGAGACAATGTAAACGTCTTTAAGGAACCACTATGCCAATTTTGAGAACCTCGAAAAGTAAATGGATCGCAGGAATTTCAGCTTTAGTCGTAATTAGCGTCGGAACCTTAATCGGAACGCCCACAAATGGAAAAATCCACCACATTCCTCTAAATATGAAAGCGACCTCTTCTAAAGCTGACTTCGCCCCTATTACCCCCAATGGAGTAGTCCCTAACAACGTTTTTCAGGCATTGTTAGTACCCAGTAATTCCACACGGACCGGGTGGGTAAACTATGACCAAAATAACGGTACCTATGACAGACAGGTAAATATCTCAGTCCCGGTAAACTTCGAATCCACCAAAACCTTTTTCATTGATTCCCTACTCGACAACGCCTGGAAGATTCTTAGTAGGCGAAATACATCCAGCGGCTACCAAATACTGGCACTCCATGCTGGAAGCGATGGGCACTTTTGGGAAATCGGAGTGACCGTGCTGAATAAAGCCCCTGCAGTACCTTCACTTACCAGTGGAAAATCTGCAAATGGACCAACTGGAACAAATACCGCTGTCACACTGCGGCTTCTTCAGTACGAATCTGCATAATCTCATTCGCCTGGATTCAAACCTTTAAGACCATCAACGCTACTGCTGTTATGTTTTCGCTTATAGGCGTCTAGGCCTTTGGCCCCTTTGAGTTCTAACCACTGATCAATTGTGGAGCGATGAGATACGAAATTCATCATCGGGACACCATATCCACAGCTGGTAGACACTCTTTCGATCCTGATAATAATGACCGCCCTAACTCCGGGATCATTTGGACGGTCAGAGGTAATCTCTTCAAACCGAACGTGACCTGGTTCAAACACTTGACCCATGCCATGAATACGCAGTATCTGAGGCTGCTCGGAGAAAGAGCAAAACATAGCGACGATTCTTCCATTTTCCCTCAGATGGGCTACGGTCTCTATCCCGGACCCAACTAGATCAAGCCAGCCAATCTCGGAAGCAGAATTGACAAAAAACCTGGAATCCACTGGTCTCGGTGAACAGTTGATATGGCCATCTGGCGATAAAGGTGCCGTGGCTACAAAAAATAGCGGCGATTTTCGGATGAAAGCTATCTGCGAGTTATCTAAAACTGATCCATGAACACCCATAGGCTATATCACCTTCTAGCACACGTAACTTGAACGATTCTAACTTGCAGCTCATGCTCTTTAGACACTATCAAATTCAATATCTTGGTTAGCCCCGAATAATAATGATTAGGATTGAACCGTGCAACCATCAAAAATACGACTGACCAGCTTCAGTCATGGTGCCGGCTGAGCATGTAAACTCTCGCCGAGCATTCTGACTCAAGTCTTGAGTCAACTGTCATTTCCCACAAGTCCAAACCTGTTGGTCGGCACCAACAGCGGAGATGACGCGGCCGTATGGCGTCTTTCAGAAAATCGGGCTCTGGTGGCCACAATAGACTTCATTACTCCACTGGTTGACGATCCCTTCATTTGGGGTCAAATCGCGGCCACAAACGCTGTCAGTGACATATATGCGATGGGCGGAGACCCAATGTTCGCTCTAAATTTGGTCGGATGGAATAGTGAACAACTTCCGGAAGAGCTGCTGGTGGAGGTTCTTAGGGGAGCCAGTTCAAAAGCTGAAGAAGCAAACTTTATCATAGCTGGAGGCCACAGTGTTGAGGATCAAGAGCCAAAATACGGAATGTGCGTGATAGGAGAAGTTCACCCTTCTAAAATCCTTACCAACAATGGTCTTCGAAACCAAGATGTGTTAATTCTTACAAAGCCAATTGGGCTCGGAATCATTACCACTGCAATCAAAGCTCAGGCAGTCTCCCCAGCGGTACTTCAAAATGCAGTAAAGACTATGCTTCAATTAAATAAACACGCTAAAGATACAGCACTCAAGTATGGCGCCACCGGCGCCACTGACGTAACTGGCTTCGGATTGCTTGGGCACCTCCTCAAGATGGTAAAAGATTCCCGTCTCCAAGCTGTAATCCAACCTGCCAATATTCCATTACTAAGCGGAGCATCTGAGCTAGCCGAAGCTGGACTGGTTCCCGGAGGAAGTAAAAGAAATCTGCAATGGGTTGAGCCGTTCATCGAGAGTAATGGTCAAAACGAGCTGGATCTAACACTACTAGCTGATGCCCAGACCTCCGGCGGTCTACTATTTGGAATTCAGCCTGACAAAGTTGACCAGGCAATAGCGGATTTGACTCAGCTAAACATACAAGCAACAAGCATCGGAACAGTCAAACCGGGTACTGGCACCATTAAGTTAGACAAGGGACACCTGGCTCCTGAATCTAGGGAATAAATAACTCTAGACTTTAGTTGTATAAGCAACTAGTTAAGTGATCTCAAGAAGGGCCGCACAATGTCTAACATAAAACTCCTAGGACTCTCAGGTAGTCTTCGCAGTGGATCGTACAATACCTCGGTACTTAGAAATGTCAAATCGCTTCTACCTCAAGAAATTGAGTTAGAGATCTATCAAGATCTCGGCAAGTTACCACTTTATTCAGAGGACCTCGACGGAGTGGATCTTCACCCGGAAGCAAGAAGGCTCCGAAATGCGATCGCCGAATCAGACGGAGTATTAATATCGAGCCCTGAACATAATTTCTCTCTCAGCGCTGCACTAAAAAATGCTCTCGACTGGTCATCCAGGCCATACGGATCCCACCCTTTTATTGGGAAACCGACTGCAATCTTGGGAGCATCAGGTGGAATCTTAGGAACTATACGAGCCCAATTGCATACCCGGGAAATACTTCATGCTCTTGAAGCAGATTTGGTAACACGCCCTGAAGTATTGATTACTCAGGCTGGACTAAAATTCGACACAGATGGAAGGCTGGTTGACGATTCAGCCAAAGCGTTAATTCTGCAATTAATCGACAACCTGACAGCAAAGATTGAAAACGTCCGCAAAAATCTCGAGGTCGAATCTCTAGCATCGTAAAATGCAAACGGCGTCTGCTTGAGCTAAAAGCTAAATCATGCGGACGCCGTTTGCAAAGATCCCCTTTACGGGAGCAACATCTTATCCTCCTGCTCCACTGACGATCGGTTTGACCAGAGGATGACCGCCCATCGATCCATAGAATGTGGCATCACCGAAGGTAAATATCCCGCCATCAGAGGCCACCTCCCAATAGCCTTTTCC
>JAKBSX010000063.1 GCA_021844725.1 Actinomycetes bacterium
CGCAGAGGGACACTGCAGCAAAAGCCTGTTAGGGCTGAGCACAGCGGCCCAGCGAAGCGTCAACTCTCTGAAGGGCTGGTGGCGTGAGCTGCTGGTTCTTCAGGAATCCTCTTCCTCTAGGGAGAGGAGAGGTCAACAACAAGAAAACCAACATCCGAGACCAAACATTACGGTACAAACGGGATCACCCAAGCCTCGGGAGCGAGGAATAAACTTACGGGGCTGAAACGATGTTGGAAACTCTGATCAGTAACAGATATTGTGTGAATTGTAGTTCAGTTCTCCTTATTGATAAGTGATTCTAAAAGTGGACAAAGAAAGTCACACTTGGCAACAACTGGTTCCGAACAACATGCAAAGACTCAAGATCCGCCCCGCTTTTCACCAGAGATCAAAGAGAATCGAAGCGCACTTAATTTTGTGCATGGTTTCGCTCTGTGTCATGCGAATCTTGGAACACAAGGTAAAACCGTACGGTTTCACCTACCAGTAGGCACTTTCCATTATTTCTAAAACTAACAGTACGCTTATTGGCAACCAAAAGAAAACCCATCTGATACCACCGCTATACAGCACAGAATTCAAGACGATATTGGAAGCTACTGGGGTAAGTCGTTCTCAGTTTATTTTGAACACCTATTCGCCGAAGACGGGATCTACTGGATGACTGCCAGGAGATTAGGAGCTTGCCCGACCTTTTAAATTTAGCTGGTCGGTTCAGGAGTTTAGGATCTCGGCCATCCAATCAGCTGATCGGTTTCTGTGTTTATAAATGATGTTGGCGCATCCATGATTGCCATCTTCGAATAAGAGTATTTCGCTGAGTCCGGGCGCTTCTTTGCTTAGTCGAATAGCTTGGCTGGCTGGGAATAGCCGATCTCTGGCACCGTAGACAATCTGCAACGGAATCTTTATATTTCCAGCGACTTCAGCCAGATTGAGCTTTTTTGCCTTATCTTTGGCCTGGTCCATATCGCCACTTTTTGAGCGTATTTGAAAAGCGTTCTTTGTCAACTGCGGGAGTTGGTCCCAGTTTTCACTGAAGTCATATGGCCCTGACAAATTTATGCACGCTTTGGCAAGTGAGCAAGCCGAGGCTACACGAGAGGCGTAATATCCGCCCAGGCTCACCCCCCAAATCCCAATTCGATCCGGGTCTATTTCAGGTTGTGAAGCCAGCGCTTGGAGTAAAACTTCACCTGGAATCTCCCAATTGGGTTCAATAGGGAAATATTCCGACTCCCCCTGTCCTGGGCCATCGACTGAAAAAGTAGCCAGACCCCGTTCCAAAAAGAGCTGTTCAGTGCTGCGAAATTCTTCTTTGGTGGAATCAAGTCCTGGTATCAGCATGACTGCCGGGTGGGGTCCGGAGCTAGGCGGGGTTCGCAGGATTCCAACGAGATGCGAATCCATGTATGGCACCTCAAGAATTCGTCCCGGAGGATCGAGGTGTGCAAGTGCGTCCCTGAGAGTAGAAACCGCTTTTTGGTGGGCGCTTGAGTATTGATCTTGGTCTTCGAAGAACAGGAACTTCGCAAAATGGTAATAAACCGATGCCTGGGAAAGGTGCGATCCAGCCGACCGGTATCTAGCATTGTCGAGAGCGGTTCGGCCCAGCTTCTCATGTTTCGCCCCCAGTTCCATCCAGGCGTCACACCAATCGGACCACTCGTTAAGAGTATTGGTTATATGGCGAAAGTCGCTGTAGTCGATTCCATTAGCGACGAAACGAGGTCCCCAGTTTTCGATTGCACTTTTGAGTAGCTCATCTTGCATTTTGTATCCCGTCCTTATAAAGCGTCAAGGTTGGCTGGGGTAGTGAAATGTGATAATCAAACCTAAATAATCTCAATTCCGTGGTGATTTTGACCCTTATTGTTTCTGGCTTGTTCCACCCAAATACAGGGTACCGATCTCAGGGTTTTCCAGCACTTCCCGCCCGGAGCCAAGCAGCCGCACCTGTCCAGATTCCAATACGACTGCGTGGCTGCTTAATTTGAGCGCAGCCCGGGCATTCTGCTCAACCAGCAATATAGTCACTCCGGATTTATTCATTTCCAGAATTGTTCTAAATACCGATCGGGCCATCTGAGGATCAAGTCCCAGTGTGGGCTCATCCAGGATTACAATCCGGGGCGAAAGCATCATGCAGCGGGCGAATTCAACCAGCCTTTGCTGACCTCCAGATAGTGCTCCGGCCTTTATTTTGGCCTTCTCTTTCACTATCGGGAACAGCTCGCAAATCTGTTCGAACCTGGTCTTTACCTGCTGGCGGTCCCGGATCAGAAATCCTCCAAATTCTACATTTTCCTCCACCGTCATTTTGCGGAACAGGCTGTGGTTTTGGGGAACTTGGACTATCCCTTTTTTGAGTATCTCTCTTGGTTTCAGGGTATGTATGGGTTCTCCATCGAGAGTGATCTGTCCTTCTCGAATTTTCAGTATCCCGCTGATTGCGGTGGCGACGGTGGATTTTCCAGCTCCATTCGGACCCACGATACAGGTGATGCTTTTGTCTGAAACCGTAAAGGTTGTGCCTTTGAGAACGTCACCTCCACCATATCCTCCGTAGACTTTCTCGAGACAGAGGATTTGAGCCGGTTCGGTTCGGGTTTCGCTGCCAGAAGTGATTGTGTCGTGTGAAATGTCAGGGGACAACTATTTCCTCCTCAAAATCGTCGATTCCCAGGTATGCATCCAGAACCCGGGGATCGGATCGAACCTGCTCCGGCTTTCCGGTCATAAATACGGATCCGGAGCTCATCACGTTCACTTCATGACAAAGAGTTAGAACGAAGTCCATATTGTGCTCTACGATTAGAAATGTTTTTCCAAGGCTGTTCAAGTAGCGAATATGGTCGCCCAGCTCTTTAATCAGTGACAGGTTTACCCCACCGGCGGGTTCGTCTAGAAGTAAAAGTGTTGGGTCGGCAATCAAGATATATGCCAGTTCAAGCAGCTTTCGCTGTCCGTAGGATAGCGATCCGGCAGGAGATTCAGCGAGCTTTAGGAGTCCAACGAATTTCAGAATTTCAACAGCCCTATCCAGTTCTTCTGATGATCCGGCAGGTCGTATGACGCTTCTGAGCCAGCCCTCCTTGCGTTGAGTGGCTATGAACATATTTTCCATAACTGTCATGCGGGCAAAGATCTTGGTAAGTTGAAATGTGCGTCCAATCCCGAGGGCGAAGATCTGCTCAGGCGTTTTCCCAGTTATGGATTGGCCGCGGAAGTAGACGTCACCCCCTTCGATTGATTCATACCCGGTTATCGCATTGAACAGCGTGGTTTTGCCCGAACCATTGGGACCGATGAGACCGGTGATTTTGCCTTCGCTTATTTTTATGCTGCAGTTATCAAGCGCCTTGACCCCGCCGTAGCTCCTGGTTGCGTTTTTGACTTCTAAAAAAGCATCAGTTTCAGCAGTCATAGAGCTTTCCCTTCTTTGACCGGTTCTTTATTTGCAGCAGACGCCTGTGGGATTCCACTTGTTGCCGAATCAGGACTATTAAAACTTACGTCGGCTCCCGTGGGTAACAAACGCTTGCTGATCTGCTTTTTTATTGATGGCAGCACCCCTTCTGGCAACAGAACTATTACAGCCAGGAAAAGCAGTCCGTAAATTATGAGGTAGAGGTTTTGTATGGTCAGGCTGAGGACCAAATAGCGTTGAAGCGCTTCAAGCACCAGCGCTCCGAACACCGGACCAGCTAGAGTCCCGAGTCCTCCAAAGAAACACATCAGGGCAACTGTTACGTCAAACGAAGCAGCAAATGCGAATTGCGGATAAATCTGACCAATGAAGTATGCCCAAATGGCACCGATCATTCCAACCGGTATTGCCGATAAAACAAAGGAGACCAGTTTCACCCTGTCAACTTTTACTCCAAGGCTTCGCGCCCGGCTCTCTTCGTCCCGGATTGCAAATAACTGAAGTCCGAAGCGGGACCTTTTGATGTGCCACACCAGAAACACCGTCAGGATCAATATGACCGCGGAGGCGTAGTAGAAGGGGTTGTTGTAATCGGATGCGGCAAAGCCTCCAGGGGCTAAAGTAACGCCCTCTGATCCTTTGGTAAATCCGAGGTTTTCTGCCAGCAGTTGGAAGATAAAAAATGCAGCGATAGTTATTACTACAAAGGTATGGCGCTTGGTTCTAAGTGCAACAAATCCTATCGGTATTGCTAAAGCTCCCGCCGCAATTCCCGCCACCGGAACCAGGGCAAATACTGGGAACCCTCCGGACATGTTAAGGCCGGTTGAAATCAGCGACAAGGTATAGGCGCCGGTTCCGAAAAATATTGCATGTCCCAAAGAGACGTATCCGGTAAATCCGGAGAAGCTGTTCCATGCGGTTGCGATTGCCATGTACATTACGCAATAGGTGGCAATAGTGGTAACAGTGGGATTGTTGAATATCAGCGGGAATGCCACCAGCACGATTACCGCCAGCAGAAGACCGATTCTTTTAGTTGACTTGGTCGGATTTACCAGGCTCACTGGGCGCGCACCTCACGTTGTCCAAACAGACCTTGCGGTTTGAGAAGTAGAACTATCACAAGCACAGCGAAATAGATCAGTGTGGCCCAAGTTGGCGTCCACGCTACTGAGATGATGTCTTCAACGACCACCATCACCAGAGCTCCAACTAGAGCTCCTCCAACGCTTCCCAGTCCGCCAAGAACCACAATGGTGAGAAGTCTCGAAATCAGGTCATAGCTGCTATTGGGGGTAAATGGCTGCACCGCACCAAACACCATTCCTCCAACGGCAGTCACTGCCACTCCAATCGCGAAGGTGAGGGTCGACACCCTTTTTACTTCAACTCCGACTAACTGGGCAGCAAAGCGGTTATCCATGGCAGCTCTAACACTCACCCCAAGGCGGGTTTTGTAGAGGATGAAATACAGTACCAGCACCGAGGCCAGAGCCAGCAGGAATCCGTAGAGATAAATTTTAGGCAGATAGTTGCCGAATACATGGAATGACTGAGTCACATATGACGCAGTCAGGCTCCGGTAGTTGCTCCCGAAGTGGAGGAGAAGGACGCCTTCTATTACTATAGTTACCGCGTAAGTAACCAGGATTGACATCGAGACCCGATTGTATTCGCCGAGACGCCGAATGAACGCCCACTCGATGAATGCTCCCAGTAGGAACATTGCGGGAATTGTGATTATAAGTCCTTCAAATAACCCTATCCCGAAACTATGTTCAAGCGAATAACTTGCGTAAGCACCCAGTATTACGAAAATTCCTTGGGCAATATTGATCATATCCAAAACACCGAAAATCAGTGTCAATCCGGCTGCCATCAGGGCATAGACCCCACCGGTGAGGATCCCGTCCAGGATGGCCATCTCCAAGGTTCCGGCACTCACATCAATCTCCTCTTTGTCATCAGCTAAGCGTTCTTGATCTGAAAGTGGCTTGGCTTAGTTCTCACTGCGCCAAGCCACTCGAATTATTGGTGATATGTGGTGGGGACTATGAGCAGAATGCCGGCTTCGGGAACAGCGGAGCTACCGACTGCTTGTCTGAGGCCGGAAGTATCTGTACATATTTTGTACCCTTGCTCTGCCATTGGAACCCTAACACAACTCCATCTACGTTTTCACCCTTACTGTTGAACTTTACTGGTCCTTGAAGGGTTTGGAAAGTAACACCGCTATGGAGATACTTGAGTATCTTTGCCTGGTTGAAGCTCTTGGTGGCATTGACAGCATCTGCCAGCACCTCTCCCACTCCATATGCTTCAGCGCTACTGGCGGTGATTTGCGAGGTTGTGCCCCCGTACTTCGCCAGATATGCCTTGACGAACTGATGGCTGAGCGTATTGTCATAGCCAGCGTACCAACCGTTTGGCTGAATAATTCCATTTGCATTACAGGTTCCAATAGCGCTAGTAAAAGCGGTTTGGTTAACTCCATTTGTGCCAACCAGGATTTCCGGGTTGTAGTGCTGAGTAATGAAGTCCTTGACAAATGCGATCACTTTGGACACCGAGGTGGTGGATATGATCGCAACCTGGGCATGGGTGGCGGCAATAGCATCTGCTAATGGAGTGAAGTCAGTGGTTTCGCTCTGAAACACCTGGTTATAAACCGTCTTGACTCCGGCTGCCTGCATAATTGCCTGAGCTGGCGCGATCTGCGGCTGCGCAAATATGTTGTTGCTGGTCACGTACGCCGCCGTTGTGGGTCTCTTGCCGGCAGGCATGGATTTGATCCAGTTTGCCACTGGCAGCAGCCCGTCTTTGACCGGATAGCTGACGTCGAAGACGTTCTTGAGGCCATGTGTGAATACTCCAGGAGCTCCACCAGCACCTTCCACCATGGCATATCCATATCTGGCAGCAACTGTTGCCGCCGGTACCGTCAACAGTGAGGAAAATGGACCCACAATTAGAGGAACGTGATCAGAGGTGATCAGGTCTTGGTAGTTGGTTGCGACCTGAGTTGGACTGCTGGCGTCGTCCAGTATTTTCATGGAGACTTTATGGCCAAGGAGCCCACCGTTCTTATTTACCTGTTCCGCCCATATGGCATATCCACGCTGAAAGCTCTTTCCATTGGCGGCGAAGTCGCCGGTTAGAGATAGTGAGGCACCAATCTGGATTGGTTTGGCTGAGGCAGTAGTGCTGGTAGCGCTGGAAGAACTGGCATTGCTGCTTCCGCTTCCACAGGCTGCTAACAGTAGTGCCGCAGCGGGAACAATTACGAAACCGATCCTGCGTTGCTTGGATCGTTTAAACAGAGATTTCATTATATACCTCCCCCTAGTCGGGCATGGAACTTTTGCCGTCCAGGTACCCGAGATTCATCATAGCATTGCATTCGTTTGCGGGAATGTCAAGTTTTAACATAATTTGTTTTCTATTTCTTTGAGTTGGGATTCCGCTAAATTAGGTTTAGATGCACTCAACTGCTTTTTTTAGCTTCAGAATAGTGAAAATAACCAGCTAGGAAGGGTGGTTAGAAATCAACTTTCGTAACGTTGATCAACTTCTCTAACCCTTGTGAATGGAAATTTGAGTTGAGTAAGTTCACGTTAACCATGGGGAGAATGCGGTTTTAGGTTGCAGAGGCTGTCCTTTTATCAGTTACGATAAAAGTGCTGGTAAGGACCTAGAAAGATAAGTTTCCGTGATTTCGGGCACATTCTTTTTATGCATTCGGTTGCAAAAGGACATTAATTCGGATATTGTGACGATGTTTGCTGATTGAGAGAAAAGTGAGCAATCTAATGGTTGAAGAATCTTTGAAGTACGGCTGGATCGGGGCCGGAAGGATGGGATCAGAGATGATCCGGCGCCTAGCTGAATCCGGCAACGATGTCTCGGTTTTTAACCGCACCCGGGCTAAAGTGGAGCCGCTTCTGAAATATGGGGCCAAAGCTGTCGGAAGCGCTGCCGAACTCGCGCGATGTGATGTGATATTTGTTTCTGTAGGATCGTCCGAGGATTTTATCTCGGTCACCTGCGGAGAGGGAGGAGTGCTCTCGCAGTCACTTGTTCCAAAGGTGATAGTTGATTGCTCGACGATCTCGATCGAAGCCTCAATGGAAGTCAGGGCAGTGGCCGAATCCAAGTCAGTGGCGTTGTTGGCGGCCCCGGTAAGCGGGAATCCCAAAGTGGCGGAGGCTGGCAGGCTTACGATGGCTGTGTCGGGGCCGGAGGACGCCTTTAGGCTGGTAAGACCGGCCCTTGATCTAATTGTTGCCGGTGTCACCTACGTTGGCGAGGGTGATAATGCCAGGTTGGTTAAGCTTTGTCATAACTTGTTTTTGGGTGTCGTGACCCAGTCTTTAGTAGAGATTACAATTATGGCCGAAAAGGGTGGAGTTAGCAGGAACCTTTTTTTGGAGTATCTCAATAAGAGCGTTATGGGATCCACTTTCAGCCGTTATAAGGCTCCGGCACTTGTTAATCTGGATTATCACGCCACCTTCACCTCAAAGCTTCTGCGCAAGGATTTTGATATAGGACTGCAGACAGCGAGGGAGTTGGAGGTTCCGATGCCCACCGCATCAGCGGTTTATCAGATCATTCAATCCCTGGTTGCAGAAGGATATGGAGACGAGGACTTTGCTGCACTCATCGAATTACAGGCCAGGGCGTCAGGGTTGAAACTTGAAAGCGAAGGCGTTGAGGTCGATGACGGGCTTGGGACGAGGTAGTTGCAGCTGAAGCAGATTTGTCGCTCTGGTGACGCGGTATGGAATTGTTAGCCGGTTTTTTGGCAAATCAGCCGTTTTGCTGTTCTTCTCATTGGTGATTGTAGGCAGGTTTATCAAATATATAAAACGTGGCTCTGTAGTTCAAGTGAAAGAGGTGAAAATTGCCCACCGACTGCCATATCCATTTTCTTCCCCCGGAATTGCTTATGCCTGAGATTGGTTCCAAAGTAGGACCATCTATCTCCTACAGCCAGGGAGAGCAGTATCTGGTTTATCAAAAAGGTAATCCGCTTGACTCTGTGGTTAGAGATTTTTCCAGACTGGAAGTGGTCAAAAGCCAATCGCATCAGATTGGAATTGATCGTTTGGTTCTCTCACCCTGGGTGGCAATGCTTCCTCTTGATGAAGATCCGCCGTTGGCGGCGGAGATCTGCCGACGTCACAATCTGGCCATGGCAACCGAAGTATCGAAGTCGCAAGATGTGGTAGGTTTGGCTGCGATTCCAATGCAGGATCCGGAACTTGCAATTTCAGTTCTTCGTGAAGCGCTGGATATGGGGTTGAAAGGAGCGGAGATAACTCCTAGTTGCCAAGGTGTATTCATCGGGGATCCCAGTTTGAATGACTTTTGGAAAGAGATTCAGCTGCTTCGGACCACAGTTGCAGTCCATCCCAGCACCAGAGGGCTTGACATGGCGGTATTTAGTCAAAGGTATCTTTGGAACTCTCTGGCCAATCCGGTTGAAACCGCTTTGGCAGCGTCTCAGCTGGTATTGAATGGGCAGATGGAGAGATATTTGGGGCTAAAGATTCTCCTGGCCCACGGAGGTGGCGCTTTGATAAGTGTTATGGGGCGCATCGAGCACTCCCACAAGGTGCGCAAAGAGGTATTTGAAGCCCTTGCTCATCCGCCCTCGTGGTCATTTCAGAAGTTTTATTATGACACCATTACCCACGATCCACAATTACTGGAGA
>JAKBSX010000064.1 GCA_021844725.1 Actinomycetes bacterium
CAGCGATTTCTCCAGTCAATAAGCTTTGCAGTAAGCAACAAGGCAACTGGCAGAGCAAACTGTGCTAACGGTGAACGATCTTTCGGTCAGTGTTTCTTCTCAACTGACCGTAGTTAGAAAGCCTGGAGTTCGTCCTCTCCACCGGTCAGCGAAGCCCCATGGGCTGGTTGGTCTTGAGGTGGCTCCGTTTGCGTTTCTTTGCTATCACAGCGTCAGCCATAGAACGTTCGGCGAGATGCTTTCGGATAACTGCTGAGTCATAGCCACCATCAAGCCAGATGGTCTCGATTTCATGAAGAAGTCCCTCTGGCTGCTGCGTCATCTAAAGTGGTGGGTACACATGACAGAGTCATTGCGGTTCGCCCCGTCTATGGCCCAGCCTATTGGGATACCAGAGAAGTCAATAAGTATTGACCACTTTTATCCCAGCTTGGCTCGATCAGTAGGATTCATGCCTGTTCCTTCACCTCCACAAGGGCTTTTGTGCAACGAGCCATCTAATGCCACATCGGTAAGGTCGAGTCCGATGATGCGGTCCTAACTTGGTATTGCTTCGTTTGCGATTGCATCGTAAACTCCAGCTTCAATCCATTCGTCTCGTCGGGTCCGCACTGTAGTGTCAGACACCTTATATGGCCACAAAGCCGTTCGGCATCCTCCCATGAACATCCTGCAGCCAGTCGACGAGCATACCATCGAAGCAGCCCCGATCTGACTTGCGCTGCCTATGGCAGCCAAGTGGACGGGTATTCTCCCGAGTTGGTAGAAGAGATTCGATTGAAACCCAGATAACATTTGTACCTTCAGGGTCGAGTGCGCGCATAATAGTATCGCCTCCAACGCTATTGGTTTTTTGTTCTACCTACATTTAATTAGGGAAAAGTCAACAACGGAATGGGGGCTATTGTGTAAGGCGAATTACCTGTTCAAAGGCTGCATTGCCTGTCTGAGCGGCCTCTAAAGCCTTCTCCGCAAAAACCTTGGAGTCTCTCTCCAAATGCCTGGTATGAATATCGCCCCCAATTATTACCTCTCCGCCTTTATTAGTAAACATAGAGTGAAGTTTTGCTGACACATCTCTTGGGGTCAGGGAATGAACCACAAAGGTTGCTATCTTTTTTCCGTGGAGAGAGGGCAGCTCGCTAATATGTTTGGCAGCATTTCGGGAGGGATGGACGCCTCCAAGCAAGGGACCTTCCACCTGAACTCCGTAAATTATTAAATCACAGCCGATCAGACTTAGGTGGTCTACATGGCTGGCATTAACCGTTTCTGTTTTCCAGCCATATCCCCAAAGATAGTGGCTTACATATTGGCTTGCCTGTTCCACTGACCTACTTGAGCCATCGTGAATAATCAGTGCTGATCCCAGGTACGGTTTTGAGTTGTCCTCTTTACTTCCTCTGCTGACTTTTAAATTCTGGTTTGTAAGATCCGCAGTTGCTCCCCTCGCTGCACTGATACCTTGTGCCATGGCTGAAACCACAGTAGACGGTCCGATCTGGAGATCACCCACAGCCCATACGCCGTTCGAAATCGGAAAGGCCGCTTCGACTCGGGCGTGTTCACGGTTGTAGGCAAGGGAGGCGTATGGGCTCTTGGTTGCAAATAGACCACTTCCCAACCATTTTCGATCTACTGGGCTATGTCCAGGTTGCAGCGCACCAAGTGAGACTTGATTAGAGAGGTTTTTCCACTCTTGTTCTACCCTGTAGCCCATGGCGGTCACCACCATGTCCACTTCGATGTTTTCACTTGGTTCTTCTGTAAGTTTTGGAATCGACGAGGGTCCATTTTGAATTGTGTGGCTTAATGTGGCGTTGCACACAACACCTTTTGAATTGGCACCTATTTTGGTAACGGTGGTCAAGAACCTGACGTCAACGCCATCAGCTCTGGCATCAGCGATTTCATCCGGCCGTGCACGAGAATATCTTTCGTCCATCCAGTCGACTGCAATGGCAGAGCCTCCGAGCCGCAGTACTGAGCGAGCTACATCCATCGCGGTGTTACCAGCACCAATTACAAGTACATTCTTGCCATCTAGAACCGGTCGGTAGTGCTCCGAGCTGAGCACAAATTTGGCCATGTTCAAAAATGTTTTTGCATCCTCAACGCCTTCGAGCTCAATTCCTTCGATTTTTGGAATTATTGTTTGATTTGCCCCAGTAGCGCAAATGACTCCATCGAAGATTTGCAACAGGTCGTTGATCTGGTTTGGATCAATAGGAGAGTTAGTTTTGAACTCGACTTGGTTGGCCTTCAGCTCAGTGATGAGAGGAGTCCAGGCGGAGTCGGGCAATACATAACTTGGAATTCCCCACCTCATTACACCCCCCAAGGCGTCTTCCTTTTCAAACACGGTTACTTTAGCCCCGAGCTTCCGCAGCTCATAGGCTGCTGCCAGCCCTGCCGGACCGCTTCCTATGACAGCCATCTCGAGATCATTGTCAGGACCGGGATTGACAGTAATTGCAGCGTGATCTGCAATATAACGTTCTATCTTTCCAATTTCGACTGCTTGCTCTCCAGCCAACGTCCAGGTGCATGACGCTTCACACTGGGTATTCCAGTCGCACACTCTGGAACAGGCACCGGGTAGGCAGCTATTCAGAGAAAGAACCTCTACGGCTTTTTGCAGGTCTCCCGACTTTGCTGCCGCGATGAAGCCTGGAATATCGTTATGGGCGGGGCACCCTTTGACGCAAGTGGGGTCCGGGCACTGCAGGCATCTTTCAGCCGCTCTGATCAATTCTTCTGAACTGTTTATTCCTAATTCAACTTCGGTGAAGTTTCCTGCCAGAACTTCCGGCATTATCCGCTCCTGTTTTACTGGCGGGGTAACTATTACCGGTCCAGAGATAAATATTGCTGAGAATGGACAGGTTCTTTCACACTGTCTGCATCCGACGCATATCTCGTTGTCACCGACTGCTATCCAATTTGATTTTTCAAGAGTAAGTGCGCCTGTGGGGCATCTTACAATGCACTCCTGGCACCCGGAACAGCGATCCTTGAGGATATGGATCTGGGGTATTTGATCACTTGGAGCTATTTGGTTTTGAATTTCAGTAACGCTGACCATGATTTCTCCTAACTAACTTTTATGATGCCGCATGCATTGGCAAATAGAGGACGCTCGCAACTAGACAAACGACTACAGCTACCGACATCAACAGTGCGGTTGTCAACTTTGGATTTTTTGACTGTGGGCCAAGGTCTGTCTTTGTAATCCTGTAAACCGCCCATAGAGTTATTGCAGTGCCCAGGCCCATCAGACCGACTTGGACTGTAACTATTTGCGGGTTGGTGAGCAGTCGAGTGTTGTAAATCCCAAGGTGAATTCCGAGTGGTGAAAGCACTGCTGCTGGGACCCTGGTGACATGCTTGAAGAACTTGGGAAGTTGTCGGGCAAAGTAATCGAATCCGGTTATTGGAATCAACGCGTAACCGAAAGCGGTGAACCATTTGAGTGCAGTTGCCCGGCTCTTATCCTTTGAGCTTATCTTTTGTATTCCATTGACCGCAAACCATAAGACTGCTACTACAAGCGCTATTCCACCGAAGTAATCGATTGGGTTTGGGTAATGCGGGAAAGCGATTGCCGAGTTTAGCCAATTGTCTATCGAAGTGAACCATCCCATGACATTGTACTGTTGATAAAGAACAAGTCCGAGAAGGATTGCCACAGCGACTCCCACATCAAGACGTCGCTTTGAAGGTTCAAGTACCGAGGTCATTGGTTTTTGAACGAAGAGGCCAATGTTGTCCGAAGGACATGCTTTGTAGCATTCCGAGCAAAGGCCACAAAATGAGTTGGTATCTGCGCTTCCTGGCCAGGTGTACCAGGGGCATCCAAAACCATCTTCGCCGCCTCGCATGCAGTCCTTAGTTTGACACGTTAAGCAGACATCCCTATCCTTGGTGCGGAATCCCGCAACGCTTCCCATTGAGCCTACGGTGGCTATCAATGAGGATAGGGGACACAGGTAGCGGCAGAATGTTCTGCGTTCGAATAACAAAAAGCTTAGTGTGGCAAAAGAGACGATCCCCAGAACCAGAATTGACGTGGCAATGGGAGCTCCAGGGCCAGCAATGTTAAAGAATTCTTCAATGAAAGTAAGAATCACAAATGCCAGGGTGGAAAATAAAAGTCCATATCCAGCCCAGGATTCCGGTAATTTTTTGCCCAGACCAAGAGCCTTCTGTGTCCTTTGAAACAAAGTGCGCCTCTGAATCCATTCTCCGAAGCCGCCGAATGGGCACATAGCACACCATCCTCGGCCGATCACGGCAGTGATGACAAAGACTAGAGCAAACCACAGGTACCAGGTAATTGCGGGCCCGAAGTTTCTTCCCGGATTGGTGATACCGAATATTCCGGTGGCAATCACTATCCAGAAGATAATCTGATTGGGAAGTATTAGGAAGAATTGAAACTTTCTGTTCCGAAGCGATCTGCGAAGAAAGCCACCCACATATTTATTTTCAGTTAGATCTACTCGTGGATCTGTTTTGGTAAATCTTCCAATAGGAGGCGCTTCGGGAGCTCTAAGGTGCACTGAAGTGGATACGGGATCATTTGCAATCACCAGTGGTTGTTGTGCAGTTTTCGTGTTTGCACTTTCTAGAGTCATGGTAACCTCCAGGCATCTTTCTTACATTTACTATTTTACTATACATATAGTAGTTTAGTATATGTATAGTTGCAAACTTAATGAAAATAATTTATAATTAAGTGTTGGCAAAGGAGTTTTTGATTGGGGTTGGAGCAATGAATCTATCGCTGAGCAAAAAAGCAGATTATGTAGTCAAGGCGGCAATCTCATTGGCTAGGGCCTATGACGGAGACAGATATTTAAAAATCCGTGAAGTGGCAGCTGAAATGGCAATTCCCCGAAGCTATACCCCTCAGATACTTGATGCGCTTACCCAAAAAGGGTTAGTTGAATCGAGAGCCGGTAAGACTGGTGGCTATAGATTAGTCAAAAGTCCGGAGGAGATTACAGTTTTGCAGGTCGTCGAAGCCGGGGAGGGATCGCTTTGGCCTGAAAGATGCGCATTATCGGACGGGCCATGCAGGTGGGAGAGTGTCTGTCCTATGCATGAAGTCGTCTCCACCGCAATATCCAAGTTCCGCGAGACGATGGCCTCACAACATCTTTCTGAACTGGCACAGAGAGACCTGCTGCTGGAACAGGGCGATCTCAAGATACCGGATGATCCGCATCGTCGTGGGGATCCTTTTAGAGAGTTTGCTATCCGGAGCCAGGTAAGTGTTGCACTAAATCAGAGTCAAGTAATTTCCAGTTTGAATTCTGAAGAGGGCGATTGGCTTTCGTCTTTGATGGTTAACGCCATCGAGGCTGCAATTTACGAGACGTCGCTTACCTATCTTTTCCCAGAAGTAGGAGCCAGGGACCGCCATTTAAATGTGAACCTTGGATATTTTCATAGTCAGGGCGACATCGTCAGTGTGCCAATGACAATAGAACCTTCAAAGTCAAGCTATGACGTACCTCAGCTTATCGCCAACCTATTAGTAATTGCGGTAGCGCCGTCTCAGGTCGATTGTCAACTCGTAGGACGTTTTATTTTCAATCCCACTATTTTTACTGGTCCGGAAATTTCGGGACCCGAAAGCCTGGCTAATTTTCATGACAAATTGAGCGAGTTCTCCAGTCGAATAGCTGATGATTTTTTGGCTGTATTTGCCAGAGTTGTGGTTTCTCGGGTGCAAGGAAGTTCGCTAAGTTCCCATTCAAGGAGGTGAGGGCGTGAGAGCAGTGAGAACATTTGTTGATTCTCGGAGGTTCTGCTCAGTTTTAGCTCGTTTTATCTGAAGATGAGGAAGCAGAGGTGATTTAAATGGTATTTGAAGCCCCAACAATGACTGATAGTTCAAGAACTTGGGTCGAGGAGCTGTATGACCACGTCAATCAGCATGCCCAAGCAGAACAGGGTTTGCTCGAAAGCTATATCGAAGCTACAGAGGGCACCGAATCTGATGCTCTTGCTTATTTGGTGGGATTGATTGTAGAAGACGAGAAGCGCCACCACCGAATGTTTAGTGAGTTTGCCGCTTCTTTGCAACACGGTTTGAACTGGACCACAAGTGGCAATAAAGTTCCGGCCATGGATTTTTACAAGGTAGATCCCGCAAGAATCAGGGAACTCACTGATAAGTCACTGGAGTACGAAGAAAGCGATCTTGCCGCTCTCAAGGATTTGCACAAGATGGTAAAGGAAGCCAAAGATGTAACGCTTTGGGATTTGATCGTCCAGATCATGCAAAGAGACACCGAAAAGCACATTTCGATACTGAGTTTTATAAAACACCATCTCAACTGAGCTAGTGAGATATGCGCCTAAGCTCGGCAGGTGTCACCACTTATAGTTGACTACCTAATAGGACTGTTAACCAGGTTCCCTTAATAAGGTTCACTCCACGGAGGCAATTATCGATTCCCAACCCATATGGTGCCCATAAGTCATCCCGGAGTCTTTTGGCTCTCCCAAAAGTTGGAAGGTGGGAAACCTGTTCAAAGTTTCTTCAAGGACTATTGACATTTCCAGTCTGGCCAGGTGCATTCCGAAGCAGCTGTGAATACCATGGCCGAATGCTAAATGCTGATTTGAAGACCGATCGAAATTAAAGTTTTCAGGATCCTCAAACTGTCTTTCGTCGTGGTTAGCGGAAGCGTAGATTAAGGCCACCGATGCATTAGCAGGTATTGTTACTCCGCCAAGATCTATTGCCTCTGTAGTGGTACGGGCTTCCAGATGAACTGGAGGGTCGATTCGAAGGGTTTCTTCGATGATTTTTCCACTTATGCTCTTATCTTTGAAATACGCGCTTCTGACATTCTCATTGCACATTCTTCTTAGCATGGAGGAAATGGCGTTTATCGAAGTATGGTGGCCTGCAAGTGCCAGGGCCCCGAGCATTCCAACCAATTCAGGCTCGCTGAATTTGGAATCGTCGAACTCATCATTACACAGATGGCTCATGAAATCGTCGCCCGGGCGGGACTGCCTTTTTCCAATCTCCTCTCTCAAAAATGATTGAAAGTCGATCCAAGCCTGATCTCTGGTGGCAAAATCTGCAGTGACCACTCTGAGCACCAAAGCCCTGTTTTTAGCACGAGTCTCTTCATCAAATCCCAGAATTCTAGAAACGACTTCCTGGGGAACGTGCTCAGCAAGATCGTTTACGATATCAAATTCACCCTGTAGGGCGATCTTATCGAGCAGCTGATTTACGCTTTCACGTATATCACTTACGAAATCCGGCATTCGCTTAGGCAGAAATGGAACCTGGAGGGCTTTTCTGAATCTGGTGTGATCCGGGGGATCAAATTCAATAGGTGCTTTTGGAGCAGCAGACTGGTTTTTTGTAGGATCGTTACGCTTGCCTATAGTGGTTCCGCCTGCAGAGGAAAATACTCTGTGATTACGGGCGGAATCACGGACATCGCTATAGCGGGTAATTGACCAGAATCCACCATATGTATCGCTGTAAACAGCTGGCGCGGCGTCTCTCATCGCTTTATAAAATGGCCAGATATTTTGATACGTGATTCTGCTGTCCCAAGGATTGAAGTGTTCGATTGCCCACTCGGGTTGTAGATCTGAAGCTGTCATTGCCTAATTCCCTTCGGCTATGGTCGACTGTGTTGGCCATAGCTCATAACTTATTCAAATTAATGCTACCTATGCTCCCGAAACAGTGGGAGCGATTTTCTCTTTGGCGAAGAGTCCGATTATTATCGCTGCAACAATGAACGATCCGGCCATGGTGAAAAAGGCCGATTTGAATCCGACTTCAGTAATTAAAATTCCGAGCGCAGTGATCCAAAGAGCGCCTACTGACTGTGAAATTGCGAAGTAGGCTCCAAATACCTTTCTAGCATCTACCCCGTGCATCACATCAGAAAATAGCGCCTGTCGAAGTGGCTGTTCTGAGTAACTAAACACTCCGACAAAAAATCCCATCGCACCTACTATTACTGGATTTGATCCAACCATTACAAAGCTGACAAGGGCTGCAGCTCCAAGGACGTATAGGGAAAGCAATACAGGACGCCGTCCTAATTTGTCAGAAAGTTGTCCTCCCACGCCAGGACCTGCTAGCGCTCCGATACTGACCATGGTTACAAGCACCCCTATGGTAAGTGCAGACATGTGGAGGCCAGTTCGGAGATATGCGGGAATATAAACAGCTAGCACTCCTAGTCCTCGTCCTGCGCCGGATATCATTCCGGCCCCTAGAACTGCTTTGGCTTCTCTTCTGCGAAGTGCCTGGATTAAAGATCCATCTTCTTTTTTAACAGCCGGCGTTGGTTCGGGTGCGGTTTTAGTTCCCAGGTCAACTTTTGCCTGGTCTCTCTTTGATATATGACCTGGTTCATGCACTGATGTCCAGGTAAGTAGCGATGCCACGGCAGTTAGTGCTGCGATGGTTAAAAGAGCTGGTCTCCAGCCGTAATAGGCAATTATTATCGAGGTTATCAGCGGAGTGAGGAGAGTCCCCAGATTGCCCCCGGTAGTGTGCATTGCCAGCACAAAACCTTTTCGATGGGGAACTCGTTCAGTCAGGTGAGCACTGCCAACCGGGTGTTGTGGCCAGCTAACCAGGGTACCGAATATTCTTGCCGCCCCAAAGACAACAAATCCTGGTGCAATGGCGGCAATAACAAGGGCAAGCGCCATTCCCAGGTTTTGACTTCCGAGGAGCACCTTGGTTGAGTACTTCTTCACAACAGCGGCCAAACCTTGAAGCAATCCCCCAACAATTCCTGCCGCTCCCAGAATTATTCCAAGAACTGCATATGAAACATGGAAGTCAGCGAGTACAAACGGATAGGCCACTCCTAGCGCTGCTACGTATCCATGCTGTATGGTGTGTGAAAAAGATACCACCGCCACTTGGAGGCGATCTCCTGGCCGCCACCCCTTTCCCTGGTTGATTTGGTCGTCATCTTTGTTCAAGGTTGTACTGGGAAGCGAAGCTGAATCATCTGAATGATCTTCGCCGACTTTCTCGTTTGTCTCATTGCTCACTGGCTTAGCCCACCTCTTTCACTTACCTGTTCTATTAACTGATCAATTTTTCACACCTGCCCATTGCATAAGACAGAGTTAGAT
>JAKBSX010000065.1 GCA_021844725.1 Actinomycetes bacterium
ACTATTTGGGCACCCAGGTTTCGATACTTTCGGAAAAATATGACCAAGCCCAGCTAAACCTAACCAGCATTAGTCAGAAAGTGCAAGACACCAAGAACCAGATTTCACTAACCGAACTTAAAATCAAGGACCTAAAGGCTGAACTCTCACGAGAAGCCATCAATGTATACGTAAGTGGCGGGAACCTACCAGCTGCATCAGCACTGCTTTCTGAGAATCCCACCCAAGTGTCGATCCGCCAGGAATACATCAACATGGTAACCAATTCTCAGGCAGACATTGTCGCCACCTTCAAGGCAGCCAATCAAAACCTGAATCAACAGCAAGCACTGCTGAAAAGGATCCAGCAACAAGCTGCTACCGATTTCAAACAAGTAAGCGCTGCAAGAAACGCTGCCCAGGCTGCAGTCACTCAAGAACAAACTCAGCTCGATTCGATTAACTCCAACATACGAGCTTTAGTCGTTCAACAGCAGCAGATCGCGGCAAACCAGGCTGCCACCAAGTCAAGGTCAATAATTAACAGCGGATCTGCTGGATCAGCAACTCCGGTATCAAACTCACCCTCGCTGCCTACGTCTAATCCAACTGTGAACGGCAACCAGGTACAAATAGCCCTTGCCTGGGCCAGGCAGGAACTTGGGAAACCCTATGTATTTGGAGGAGCGGGTCCCAATTCATTTGATTGTTCGGGACTTACGGCGTTTGTTTACGGAAAAGCAGGAATTTACCTGCCGCACTCGGCGGCAGCGCAATATAACGACACCCGCCGGGTTCCATTATCAAACCTGCAGCCTGGCGATCTGGTATTCTACTACTCTCCCATCAGCCACGTGGCTATATATATTGGTGGAGGGGAAGTTCTACAGGCTCTGAATCCCTCGGCTCCGGTGGAAATCTCAGGACTTTACTATGCTGGTGCCCCAGTGGGAGCCGGCCAAGTATCTTAATTGAATTACCACCAGAATTTGTAGACAAGAAGGCCCTACGTACCCACGGGATCATTCAACTTGAAACTATGATGTCTGATCAAACATATGGAGAACCTATATGAAGGCTGTCACATTTAAAAACCAACAAATCCTAATAACAGAAGTGCCTGAGCCAGATTGTGGTTCTGAAGACCTTCTTGTGAAAGTCTGCTCGGCAGGCATCAACGCTGCTGACATCTTGCAAAAACGGGGACTGTATCCAGCGCCTGCCGGTATACCGCAAAATATTCCCGGACTTGAATTTTCCGGTACGGTAGTAAAAGTCGGACGTAAAACATCAGGATTCAGCCCCGGTGACCGAGTGACTGGAATTGTCGGCGGTGGGGCTCAAGCAGAGCTGATAACTATTCACTATTCCAATGCGCTGATTGTCCCAGACTCGGTCAACCTGGTGGATGCAGGGGGATTTAGCGAAACCTATCTAACTGCTTACGACGCATTAGTCAGACAAGCTGGCTTGCAGATGGGCGAAAAGGTACTGATAAATGGGGCAGCAGGTGGAGTTGGCCTGAGTGCGGTGACTATCGCCGCGCTGCTAAATACACGGGTTACGGCTTCGGCACGACATGTTGAACACCATCAGCACCTCAAGACCCTGGGAGCCACACCTGTACTGCCAGAAGACGTTTCCAAAAATGCTCCTTATGATGTCGTTCTGGAACTAGTTGGTGGAATCAACATGGAACAAAACATCAGTAACCTCAGTGATGATGGAAGAATCTCTGTAATCGGAATAGGTGCTGGAGCAAAAAGTGAAATTGACCTGAGACTTGTCATGTCCAAACGAGCCAGAATTTTTGGATCTACTCTAAGAGCCAGAACCACCCAGTCCAAAGCTGGACTGATAAATGAGGCCAGGACCAAACTAATTCCACTTTTAGATCAGGGGAAATTGCCAATAACGATTGCCGGTCGATTCGATTTCAATGAAGCGGAAAGCGCCTACGAAAGTTTTTCTACTCCGGGCAAACTGGGAAAGATTTTGTTAGTCTTTTAGTTTTTAGATCCCATAACTCGCTAGTTAATCGACCATCCTTCATCTACAACAATCGTCTCTCCTGTTGTATAACTACCCGCGTCTGAAGCTAGGAGGAGCGTCGGCCCATCTAATTCTGAGAGCCGCCCTGGGCGACCTATTGGAGTGTGACGTCCAATCCAATCAATTCGTCTCTGGCTTGAAAACATTTCCGACGTCATTTCCGAAAGGAACCATCCTGGAGCCAGTGCATTTACTCGAGCACCTCTACTACTCCACTGCGCTGCCAACTCTCCAGTCAGATTAACTACATCGGCTTTTGAAGCTACATAAGAGGCTTGGGGAATTTTACCGGAACCCAGTAGGCCCAGGACGGAGGTAATACTTATGATTGAACCATGTCCAGCCTCAATTTTCTTTCGGCCCACAAGCTGAGAGAGGGCAAAAACGCCTTCGAGATTGACCGCCATAACATATCGAAACTCACTCAATGGTTCATCCTCGGCCGCAAAAGGACGAGTTATACCCGCAGCATTCTAACAAATGTCGATTTTCCCATAAGAATTGGCAACAAACTCCACCAGGATTTCGAGTTCTGAATAATTGGTGACGTCGCATCTAAATATTTCGCTTTGACCAGATATCTCAGAATCCACTTGCTTCAACATTTCAATCCGGCGAGCCGCCAAAACCACAGACGCGCCAGCAGCGGAAAGAACCTTTGCCAGATACGCACCGATTCCTGATGACGCTCCCGCCACAATCGCCACTTGGCCATCCAAGCTAAAGATATTCTTTGGGTCCATTGATTGCTCCAAATCTCAGGAAATTATTCGAAGTCTATCCAAACCTGGCCCTAAATTACGATCCTCTGTGCCTCAATATGAGGTTCAAAAAATACCTTCAGGCAATCCTTCCGGGCTAAGCGCATCTGCTACTAAAAACTTTTGCCAAGAGAAAGCTGTAAGTGATCGAAACCAAGGTAACCGTTATGACAAAAACCAAAGACAGTAGCCCTTTAAACCATACATCTTGAACCATATTCATCCACTCTTAGGGCCCGCTTACAACTGTCAAATTGGGTGTAGTATCCTTATTCCGTCGGGGATATAGACTAACAAACTGGGTCATGCAGTTATTAAGTCACTGAGTATTAAGTCACTGAGGAATCACTATGAAACCAATACCTGTGTTGTTCCATATTGGACCACTTACAGTCCATACTTATGGAATAGGTTTAGCCATAACTTTCTACTTTGCGTTTCGGTACTACGAACGTAGGCTTAGAGATAATGGCTATGACTCAAAATGGCTGCAACGTTCTTTTCTTTGGATCATAGGTGGGGCGATAGTTGGCGCCAGAATCATTCATGTGATTGCCAATGCAACCTACTATATTCACAACCCGGGCGAGATAGTCATGATTTGGCATGGCGGCCTCTCCTCATTTGGAGGGATAGCTCTCGCTGCACCTACAGCGATTTATTTCAAGCGAAAATATGCTCCCGAACTTTCTGTGGGAACTGCGGCAGACCTGGTGACTCCAGTCCTGGTAGGCGCCTGGGCCTTGGGAAGACTGCTGGGGCCACAACTAATGTTTCACGGTGGCGGGAAACCCACAAACGCCTGGTATGGACTTAAATATGCAGGAGAAGTGGGATACAGGATACCAGTTCCAATCTTTCAAGCCCTGGAAGATTTTGTTCTCTTTTTGATACTTCTGCAGATTGAAAAGTATTTCAAAAAGATCAACGCGCCCAGGAGTGCACTTATGGCAACTGGACTGCTTCTATGGTCTATGCCCAGGTTTTGGGACGAGTACTTTTGGCTTGCCGTACCAAGAGTGTGGGACGCGGTAGAAGTTTTTTCAATAATACTTTTCGTATGTTCAGCTATTTACCTGATATGGCTGTTCAAGAAGGCTCCTAGGCCTAATAACACCGTGGAAATAAAAGAGGTAACAGTCGAGCCGTCTGAACTTTAAACCATCTGTATCATGGACGAGTTAAAAAATGAAGGCCTCCTGTCGTTGTTGACCGACCGCTACGAGCTAACCATGCTGGAAGCAGCGCTCAACTCCGGGGTGGCACACAAAAAAGCATCTTTTGAAGTTTTTTCCAGAGCTCTTCCTCCTGGACGTCGTTATGGAGTCATAGCAGGCGTTGGTCGAATAGTTGATTCGATAAAGAAATTTAGATTCAGTGAAGTTGAACTGGAATTCCTAAAAGACAATAATATTGTCGGCCAAGATACTATTGATTTCCTCACCACCTACAAATTTTCCGGTGACATCTGGGCCTACCGGGAAGGCGAAATCTATTTTCCATTTTCTCCGGTAATGAGGGTAGATGCACCGTTTGGCGAAGCAATTCTCCTGGAAACCCTGATCCTTTCGATTCTCAATTTTGACTCCGCTATTGCCTCAGCCGGTGCACGGATGATTACAGCGGCCAATGGCAGGATGCTTGTGGAAATGGGGTCAAGAAGAACCCATGAATGGTCGGCCGTCAGTGCGGCAAGGGCAGCCTATATAATTGGTTTCGCCTCCACCTCAAATCTAAAAGCAGGTCAGCTGTATGCAATACCAACCACGGGGACAATTGCTCATGCGTTCATCCTCGCCCACTCTGATGAAAAGAGTGCCTTTGAAGCACAACTCTCTTCCCAGGGAACCAATACAACCATCCTCGTCGATACCTACAACATCGAGCAAGGAATTAAAGAAGCTATATATACTGCAGGGACCTCGTTGAGTGCAGTAAGGATCGACTCTGGAAATCCCGCTGAGGAGTCGCTAAAAGCGAGAAAGCTCCTGGATTCGCTAGGCGCCACAGGCACCAAAATTATCATTTCCGGAGACTTGGACGAATATAAAATTGAGGCACTTTCGAGCAATCCCATAGACAGTTTTGGGGTTGGCACCAAACTGGTAACCGGATCTGGAGAAGCCACAGCGAACTTTGTATACAAGTTGGTAGCTATCCAAAACCATCCTTTGGATCAACGCTTGACCCCAGTTGCAAAAAAATCCATCTCAAAATCGACTTTAGGGGGAAGAAAGTCCCCACTGCGAATTTTCGATAATAACGGATTTGCACAGGTCGAATTTCTGGACTGGCTTGATGTCGACGACGGCGGGATAGCTCAGGCAAGTCTCGATCAGGGCGATTACAAAATGTTGCAAGAAAAGGTAGTGAGCGCAGGAGCCCCAACTGATATTGTTTCCTTGGACTCGCTTCGCCAATCACACAAAATTGCCAAAGACCAAATTGGCCCAGCCGCAATCGACCTAAGTCCAGGTCCACCTGCTATTCCAACGGTCTTCTTAGGTCACGACGGCAAACTGGTTGAAGCGCATAACCAGTCGGCAACAAACTAACAGCATCAATCCTGACCTGGATTTTACCTACCCACCCAAGCTTGCCTATAAACCTTCAGCTAAAATTTTCAAGCACATAGGTTGAAACAAGAGGCCATGATTTCTGAGCCCAGACTCCAAAATCTTTCTCGGTAAGCACCCCGAATGCAATCCTTACCTCTGGATCTATCCACAAGAAAGTGCCCGATGCGCCGAAGTGCCCATAGGTTAGTTCTGAATTTAGCCCGGAAGTCCAATGTGGAAATTTGTTGCCCCTTATCTCAAATCCCAAACCCCAGGTATTGGCATCCATCAATCCGAAACCTGGCAACACTCCAGGTAGCTGAGGTAGATATGGCGTCTTTGCTTGCTCTAAATAGGACATATCTACATGTGGCGTGCCCTGATAAAGTGCAATTGCCAGATTATGAAGGTCGATAATATTTCCTACCATTCCAGCAGCCGCACCCGTACTCCCGGCTCCTGGCCAATTCTCTCCACTTACGTTGGAACCAACCATTCCTGCTGGATCCAACAACACCTCTTTTACATACTGATCAAATCGAATACCGGATTCAACTTCAAGCCATCTAGCTAAAAACTCGAATCCGGCGCTTGAGTAAATTCTTCTGGTTCTTGGAGCTACAACTGGCTGCTGGTCAAAGATATCAACATTCGGATCCACATCAGATCCAAGCCCAGAGCTGTGGCCCATTAAATCACGAACCACGATTCTCCCTAAAAGCGTCTGATCGAGTGCAAACACTCCCTCAGACACAGCAGCCAGAAAGGCCAATGTACTAGCAATTTTAGTGACCGAAGCATAATGGAATTTTTTTGTGCGGTCCCCAAGCATGACGGTTCTGCCAGTAGAAAAATTGACCACAAATGCTGCGAAATTAGCTACTGGCCACGAGTTAAAGTGCTCAAGCAAACCAGTTTCGAAATCAGCCACGCTACTCCCAGATTCGAACTTTAAAGTGGGCTAGCGACAAAACTAACCCTAGCAGCTAATTCTAAGTTATTTATTATGTAAGATCCCATGCTAAGGGTATAAAAATCCCAGAAAAGTAGACATCGATGGCTGTGCCAATTTTGGTCATTGCCCAATCAGCTAAATGAGGGGGTCCTCAGGCTTTCCAACTCTTGGACGGTCCTTCAGGCCAGCCAGACCCTGTTCAAAAAAACGCTTTCTCCATTTTGATACGATCTCACGATGAGTGTCTAGACGTGAAGCGATCTCATCATTTCTAAGACCCTCAGCAGCCATCAGTACTATCTTGGCACGTATAACATCACAATACGGTGACGTATAGCGACGAGCCATTTCTTCCAGTTCGTTACGCTGATCTGGGGTGAGATTCAATAGATATGGGCTTTTTCTCGTCATTATCCTCTCCATTATATGTTATAAAAAGACCAGCAAACCGCAAACTTACATGATAATATTTACGTGATCGTATTGAATAGTTTATGTAATTGCGAGCTACTTTTGATACCAGAGAGATGCTGAGTGAAAACAGAAGAACTTGACGGGAGAACGGAATCGATCATAAAAGGAGTTGCCCGTTTCTGTTCTGACAACGGTCTTGGGGGTAATCCCTCCCTCCTATCTAGCCCGGAGATAATAGAGTCATATCTGAAAAGTTCAACTCTCGCCCCTTCCACTAAAGGCACCTACCGCTGGGTGCTCAGTGCCACCTTTGGCATCGATTTGAAAAAAGGCCTTTCATTTCCTGGTTCGTTAGCCCCAAAACCGTACTCTAGAGATGAAAGAGCGGAACTGGTCTCTATTGCCAACTCTCAGAACAAAGCCTGGCAGAGATATAGCGCACTTTCAATGATCGCACTTTCAATAGGTGCAGGCACCAGAGCTAGCGAGCTGCGCAGCATAAGGGGGAAAGACCTCTCTGGTGACGGCGGAAATATAACTATTTCAAACAGGGTGGTTCAGATAAAATCACCATGGGACCGCATTCTCAGCTCACTAAAGCCAGTTGATGATGAGGAGTTCCTGTTTCATCCAAATGCCCAAAACCGCAATTCCAAGAATTTTATCAACAACTTCGCCGATAATCTTATGCGGGACCCCGGCTCGCAGAGATTCCAAGTTGCAAGGGCAAGAGCCAGCTTCATCTGCGACAGATGGAATGAAAATATATCCCTTAGAGATCTGCTTTATATAACCGGAATAGATGAAGTCGAATCACTCATCCGCTATGTGCATCTAATAGATGGAGCACCTAAGACTAAAGCCGGGCTTAGGCGCTTAGCTGCAAATGGAACTCCCTAGAGATGTCAAAAGACGGCCCCCTGGACCAGCTGAGTGTGCTAGATGCCGACAGAGTCCAATTAGCCATCTCACTTATAGAGGGGTCAGAAGAAGTACTGAAGCTGGAAGAATCACTCAAGCGACATACCGGCAGACCCCGTTCACTTTCGGTAAAGGCAATCCTTAGCGCTCTTCTGCTGTTGGCTCTGGATGATCGGCCACTTATTTTGAAATCAGTGACGGAACTTCTCTACTTCGGGCTCACACCAGGCCAGAAAGAGAGGCTGGGAGTTGTGGGCAGGCCAAAGGATTATGGGCAATTTCTTGCCTTCTATAGAAGAGTTCGCTATATGTTCCATCTCATCTGGAGCGAGGTGGATCCATCGCCGTTACCTAAAAATCTCTGTATTGAAAAGGAAATGCTCCTGGCCATGGCCAAGCCTCTGAGTGAATCAGCCAGCGCAGATAAGGCTGCATTGCTTCTTAGGTTATGCAATTCGCTACTGGATCAAAGCGTAAAGCTGATGAGCGGGGACGAACTGAAGTCTTATGCCGGACAGATCGGTCTTGATGCAACTGTGGTTCCCCTCTTTAGTCGGGGACCATCTAAGACAAAGGGTACTTGTGCCAGTGATCCGGATGGCGGATGGTACATACGTGAAGGCGATCACAGAGACAGCGAGGATCACAAAGGCAGGCGTAGAACCAAAATAGCCTGGGCACTTGAAGCCACAATTGCCACCATGGCCCAGATAAAAGCTGATGGTAGCCCTGGCGGTGCCAGTTCCGGACATCCCAATCTGGTACTTGGCTTTACCATGTCAAGACCTGGTGTTGATCCAGGGGGAAATGGGATAAAAGTCCTCAGATCAATATCAGATCGGGGATATAGACCGGGGTATCTGGGAGCTGACCGTGCATATTCAACTGCAGTCCCTGAGAACTTCCATCTTCCCCTAAAAGCTCTCGGATATTCACTGGTGATGGACTACCGGATAGATCAGCTGGGGCGTCAGGCAAACAGCGGAGGTGCCCTGCTAATAGAGGGGAGCTGGTACTGTCCAAATATCCCAGAGCCGCTTATTGATGCCACGCTTGAGTTCAGAATGGGAAAGATAGAGGATGACATCTATGAAAAACACATTGCTGCAAGGGAGAAATATCTCCTAAGGCGTAAGCAGGGTCCAGACCAAGACGGCTATGAACGTTACAGCTGTCCTGCAATCGGCGATTATCCAAAAGTTAGCTGTCCCATTAGGCCCGGTTCAATAAGAGAAGGAAGAATAAAGATAATCCTTACAAATCCAGATGGAGAACTAACCCCGGCAATCTGTAATCAAAGCTCAATAACAATTGCACCAGATGTTGGGGCCCGTCACCGCCAGGAACTCAACTTTGCAACCACTGAATGGCACAAACAATACGCCACATTGCGAAATACCATAGAAGGGCTAAATGGATATGTCAAAGATCCATGCCATGAGG
>JAKBSX010000066.1 GCA_021844725.1 Actinomycetes bacterium
AGAAGATCTCTTCATGGCCGACCCAACAAGAGCACACCGGGCTATATCAGAACTGGCAAGCCACGGAATCGGAGTAATGATCGATGACTACGGTACTGGCTATAGCACACTAGGTTACCTCCAGGACCTTAAAGAACTACGGGGTCTTAAAATCGATAGATCATTTGTTGCAAAAATGGATACCGACGGCAGAGCCAGTGCAATAGTTGATTCAACCATTCACCTTTGCAATTCGCTCAATCTAGTAGTTATAGCTGAAGGCGTCGAAAACAGAGAGATACATCAGCAGCTCGTAGAAATGGGCTGTGAAATCGGACAAGGCTACTACTATAGCCGACCGACTACAGCGGACAAGTTCGAATTCGATATGGCCAAAATTTAGTGCCAGATACAGACCCGGGAGGGAAACAGGAAAACTTATCTGTCAGCCGATACCGACGCTACTAGTGACTTACTCCACCACTTCTCAAACTGAAACACCGGCATTGGAGGTGCAAAATGATAGCCCTGGGCTAACTCGAATCCCATTGTGGATATCTGATTTTGCAAGTGCTCACTGCTTACCCCCTCGGCCACAACTCCCATGCCAAGTGCATGACTCATGTCTAAAATTGCCTTTACAATTGGAGTCGAGTCGTCGAAACTACCCAGGCGCTCAATAAAGGTACGATCCACCTTTACTACAGCGACTGGAAGGGTATGCAGATACGAAAGGGATGAGTACCCCGTCCCAAAGTCATCGATTCCAATCAACACTCCCAGTTTCTCGAGTTCGCGCAGGCTGCGACTTGTAGATTCACTATTTTTCATCAACGCTGATTCAGTCAGTTCTATAGCAAACCGCCCAGGGGCTATGGTAAAGGATTGCACTAAATCCTGTACCATCTCGACCAGTCCCAAATCCTCCAGCTGAAGAGTGGACATGTTTACCGAAAGGATTTTGAGCTTAGGGCCATTTGGCATCGCATCCCATGCTGAAAGTTGTTCAATGGCCTTCCCGATAACCCAACTTCCGATTTCGCGAATAAGTCCGGATTCTTCAGCCACTGCGACAAATTCAGAAGGCAATACCAGCCCTCTTCCAGGATGGTGCCATCTGATCAACGCCTCGGCTCCAACGGGCATAAGACTCTGAGGATCCACTTTTGGTTGGTAATAGAGTTCAAATTCCTCTGCTGCAATAGCCTGACGAAGTTGACCCTCCAGATTCAGACGCTCCAGCGAGCGCCGATGCAGTTCCTCGTCAAACAGCTCATAATTGCCTCCACCCGTGGCTTTGGCTTTATACATTGCGGTGTCCGCGTCGCGAATTATGTTCTTAGGGTCAGAACTGCCGTCTGGAAGTACTATCCCAACACTGCCTGACAGTATCAGTTCATTGCCCATGTAGCTAACCGGAGTTTTCAAAGTGGCCAGCAGCCTGTCAGCCACTACAGTGGCTTCCTGGTAATTATGAATGTCCCTTATAATGAAGACAAATTCGTCACCACTAAACCGGGCAGCAGTTTCACCCAAACGAATAGCGCTAGTGAACCGTCTCGAAACCTCTTTCAATACCGCGTCTCCGGCCTCGTGGCCTAGGCCGTCATTTACTATCTTGAGGCGGTCCAAATCAAGAAACAATACCGCTATATCACTGACTCCCCGTTTGCACCGAGCCAACTCCTGTTCCAACCGCTCCAGAAATAAGGAACGGTTGGGCAAACCAGTCAAAGAGTCGTGAAAGGCCTGATGAACCAGAGCCTCCTTTGTGAGGACCTCGGCAGTAATATCTTCAAGGGTAGCTATGTAGCTGTCGGGGCTGCCTATTGAGCTTGAAACAACCGACATTCTGACATGTCTATGGCTTCCATCTGGGCGATCGATTCTAAAACTGCTGGTTTTCACTTGACCTACATCAGATATCTCGCCCGCCAGTTTGGACGGAATCGATCGCAGATGAGTGCAGTAACGTGCAATCCATGAAGTTCCCACTATGTCATCGATATCCTTGCCACATATTTCAGCAGCACGGGCGTTGGCAAACTGCACAACTCCGGAAGATATTTCTAAAATCCCAATCGGAGCTACGCTGGTGAGAGTTCGGAACCTGTGTTCACTTTCAATCAGAGCATGGGCGTCACGAATTAGTCCGATCCCAAATCCGAGATCATTAGCAAGCTCTTGCAAAAGTTCGACTGCGGAATCATCAAATACTCCCACTTCGCCGGAATATATTGCCAAAGTTCCAATAATGGTTTCGTCAAGCATTAGTGGCAACACACAGACAGAGCGCAATCCATGCTCCTTCGCCTTTGGCCACCAGGGCGCAAATACTGCGGATTGTGCTATGTCCTCATTTACCTGTCCCTGGCCACTCCTGATGGCCACTCCTCCGGGACCCATACCATATTCATTTTCCCCCCAGGAAAACTTTTGACCTGCCAGATATCCTGTGCATCCGGCTGCTGCCACCTTGACGATGGACTTAGCTTCATCATCCTGACAATATCCAACCCAAGCCAATCTGTAGTCTCCCGACTCTACGATTGCTTGGCACATGTCTCTGAGAAGAGCCTTCTCGTCCTTAGCATGCATCATCACCTGGTTACCCTTGCTCAAGGTACGAAGGGCTCTGGTGAGGTTGTATCTCTCAGTTACATCACGGGCATTAATGATGATTCCCTTGATGGCTGGATCATTTAATCTATTGGTTGTGATTATCTCCATAATCCGGTAGTCACCATTGCCGGTGCGGATTCGATAGGTCGAAGGAGAGTGCACCCCTTCTACCAACGAGCGGCTGATCAATAACTCTTCTGCCCTGGGAAGATCGTCAGGATGGATATATTCGAGAATATTAACCTTGGGTCGTTCTGAAACGCTGATCCCCAATATCCTTTCAATCGCCGGATTGGCATATTTCAGCCGAACCGCACGGTCCAGAACTGCAATAATATCGCTACTGCTCTCAGCTAATGAGTGAAACCATCGCTCCGCTTCAGCTAAATCGTCGAAACTTTCCATCTCCACGCTGGGATAGTCGAGCAGCAGGCAGGCGTAACGGTTCCCATCAAATTCCAGAAAGCTGGCAGTCAGACTAGATGTCGTCTGCTGACCACCGATATCTATCAGCGAGACCTCCGCTTGCAAACATGATTCAGTACCAGCAGATAAGAATTCAAGTATCGGTTGATGGGAATTCGGGGAAAAAAGCTCTCTGAATGATCTATCTGATAAAGATGCCAGATCTGACTTGACCAATCCCAGCAAAATTTGATTAGCCCAAACAATAGTCCCACTGGGGTTAGTAAGTAACACACCCGACGATATCAGGGAAAATACATGGTCACGGCACCATGAGAGCTGGTCACCCGACTGAAAATCATCCGGGTCCGTAGCAATATTTACAGAGTCGTCACCTTTACCAAAACGCGCAGAAATGGTCATTTGCCGTCTCTGGGAGTGACTACAAGTAAGCGGTCGGCTTTACTGAAATTGATCACTTTTCACTACCTCAACTCTTCCGACATCTATTCGAACTAACGTGCCGGAATTTGAACCGAATCCCTACTTGAGGTTCTTGTTGTTAACCTATCGACCCAAATCGACTAAAAGTTAAGTGATCTACGATTAAAACTAGACAGGTGACAGGCCACTTAGATGTTAATAATATTTCCCATTGATGAAAACTTAGCCCAATTACCTAGAGTTATCCACACTAGGGTCAAATAAACATGAGACGACTGCCTAAAACTCGATCCAACTCGTTAACTCGCCGCTATCACATCTGCCACAAACTAAGTTTCTAAATTATTTAGTGAGACCAAGTACAAGTCTGAGTATCTACAAGCCAGTTATACCATCATGGGTCACCAAACTGAGATATCTCACTCTGGTGACCCAATCCTAAAAAGCTACTTAACTTCAATTAGTCGAAGTTGTCCCGGCGCTTTGTCCAGAGCTGCAAAGATTGCATTGGCCAGTTCCCGAGCCGAATCAGGATCCAGCTCGACTGCCACCCTTGCCGATGGTCCGATGTCTGGAGCCAAAAAATCTATGTTAAGGCTGTGTTCATAGGGTGCATGAACTGGATGGTCAAAATAGACGCTGGCATCACTGAGTCTAAACCAGCCATTTGCCCCTTTGCCTGAACCGGAGACCTTCAGGTGTTCAGTAGTGTAAGTGCACATAATTTCCCTCTAGCTGGCCAGATATTTGCCGTAGAATTCCCATATCTTTGCCCAGCCATCCATAGCAGCTTCCGGCCGATAGCTGGGACGGTCGACCGCAAAGAAGGCATGTCCCGCACCTGGATAGATGTGGAACTCATGCTCTTTGGAATGCTTGGTAAGTTCCTGGTCCAGTTGAGCAACCTCTTCCTTGGTTGGGTACTGGTCCTCTTCTCCAAATAGGCCTAGCACCGGACATGAGAGATTAGGGGCAAGGTCAACAACCGGCTTGACTTTGAGCGGGAAACCTTCAGGCGGGGTGCCAACTATGAAAGCACCGTAACACACCACTGCCGCATCCAGGTCCAGGCTGACTGCAGACAGAAATGACTGGCGGCCACCGGAGCAGTACCCGATTACTCCGACTTTTCCATTTGACGCCGGTTGAGACTTGAGAAACTCTGCCGCCCCTTTCACATCACCAACAAGCCGCTCATCCGGCACTCCGCCTTGAGCGCGGGCGGTAGCTGCCGCATCGTCGGGTGCAGCCCCTGGAGCTTCCCTGCTGTATAGGTTAGGACAAATGGCCTGATATCCGTGGTACGCAAACTTTCTTACTATCTCTTTAGTTGGCTCGTCGTATCCAGGCATATGGTGAATTACCACTACAGAACCATAGGGACCCTCGCCGGTTGGCCTGGCAAAGTATGCCTCAATGGCATCACCACCTGAACCCGTGATTTCTACAGTTTCTGCAATCATTTGATCACTCATTTAATAATTCCCTCTTTCCATTCCCTCTTTCCATACCAACTCTTTGTGTTTCTACACCACCTAGATTACAACCCTGATTCACTTGCCTCGCTCTAATGGCATGAATGTAACGGAGCGACTAACAAGACGAAAATAAAAGGGCTAAGCAAATTTTACCTCAAAACCGCAAAATAAAGAGGTACGACAAAAAAAACTGGGAATCTGTATAAGTCCTCATTTTTTTGTGACCTCAGGCACAGATCTATCGGTTACAGCAAAAAACCAGCTCACTCTGTTAACAAACCTGCCAATTTAGCGCAATTTTGATTATCTGATTTTCAGATCATCATATTAGAATTGGCCCCAAGGGGAAACCCTATAGGCCCTAGCCCAAAGTGTCAGGAACCCGTCGTATGAGTAATTCCACCATCGAGCAGATCCAGTATTTAAAAGAGAAAAAGAATGCAATCATACTTGCACACTCCTATCAGAGAGATGAAGTCCAGGATGTGGCGGATTTCGTAGGAGACTCATTGGGTCTGTCGAGAGAAGCGGCAAAAACAGATGCAGAAATCATTGTTTTCGCGGGTGTCCACTTCATGGCAGAAACTGCCGCCATCCTGAACCCCGAAAAGACTGTGCTTATCCCAGACCTGGAGGCTGGTTGTTCACTTGCTGACACCATAACCGCAGCCGATGTTCAGGCTTGGAAAGATAAAAACCCAGACGGTCAGGTAGTTGCTTACGTAAACACCAGTGCGGAAGTAAAAGCGTTAGCCGACGTGTGCGTAACAAGTGCAAATGCAACCGCGGTGGTCGCCGGACTTGATCAGGATAGGCCTATTTTTTTCCTGCCTGACATGTTCCTGGGAGCACACGTGGAGGGACAGACCGGCCGCAAGCTGGAGCTATGGATGGGGGAATGCCATGTTCACGCGGGAATTGGAGAGCGAGAAATAAATAAAACCCTAAAAGACCACCCCAATGCTGACTTCATGATTCATCCGGAATGCAGCTGCGGGTCAGCATGTCTGTACCTCAAACCGGATGCAAAGATGCTGTCCACCGAGGCTATGGTGCGTCACTCGCAGTCCTCGGAGGCAGAGGAGTTTGTGGTCGCCACAGAGGTAGGCATTCTGCACAGATTGCAAAAATTCTCACCCCAGAAAAAATTCATTCCCGTCAAAGAGTCGGCTGTTTGCAAGTACATGAAAATGATCACTATTGAAAAAGTAAGGGATTCTCTACTCGAAAACAAGTTCAGAGTTGAAGTCGTACCCGAAGTGGCTGACAAAGCCCGCCGATCACTCGAAGCAATGATAGCAGTTGGCTAAAGATTATTAAATGGAACCCCAGACGTATGATATATTGATAATTGGTTCCGGTGCAGCTGGAGCATATGCAGCCATTAAGGCGGCAGACCAGGGCGGCAAAGTAGCGCTGGTGACAAAAACCAGACTGCTCAGCGGCTCAACCAGATGGGCGCAGGGTGGGGTGGCCTTTCCTTCAGATATAACCGACATTGAGTGCCATCTAAAGGACACAATTACAGCTGGGCGTGGTCTTGTCGATGAAGAGGTAAGCAATACCATTCTCAAAGATGCTCTGGGCCATCTTGAGTACCTTATGAGTCGGGGTATAACTTTCGATGCCATACCTGCGCTCGAGGGTGGTCACACTATCCCAAGAGTACGGCATATCAACGGCGACGAAAGCGGACTACATCTGCTTCGTTTTCTCCACGCCCAACTCAACCACAATGTTTCCATCTATCAGCAACACTTTGCCCCGTCACTAATCAGTGCTGACAATAAAGTACATGGAGTAACCCTTTGGCCGGATGGAGACCCATCAAGAGAATTTAGCCTCCGAGCAAAAGCAATAATAATTGCTACCGGAGGAGCCGGGCAGCTATATCAAGTCACCACCAATCCCAGGGAATCAACCGGAGATGGCATCGCCCTGGCATACCGAGCCGGTGCAGAGGTAAGAGATGTCGAACTGGTTCAGTTTCATCCAACTGTACTTGAAAATGGGGCTCTTATATCAGAAGCCTGTCGCGGAGAAGGCGCAGTGCTGGTGAATAGTCAGGGAAAGCGCTTCATGGATGGCTACGATCCAGCCGCCGATCTGGCACCTAGAGATATCGTGGCACGAGCAATCTTTTCTGAAGAGCTAAAAGGCGAGAAGGTTTTTCTGGACCTCCGGCCGATAAGGAACCTGCAGGAAAAATTTCCCACTGTGCATTCTTCAATTACCGCCCTAGGCCTTGACCCTTGTGTGGACCTGGTGCCGATACACCCTGCGGCGCATTATCTGATGGGAGGCATCACCTCGGATGACTCCGGCGCTACCACTGTGACCAATCTGTATGCTGCAGGAGAAACCGCCAGTACCGGATTTCATGGAGCCAACAGGCTGGCCTCCAACTCTTTGTTAGAAAGCCTGGTCATGGGAGCAAGGGCAGCAACAGCTGCTCTAAAGTGTGCCCATCTTGAAACTTCAGACTTTTCTAATGCGCCAATTGTGGGCGTAGCTGAACAACACAGAACCCGAATAAAAGAGGTAATGACAAACTATGCCTCTGTGGTTAGAGAAGAACAAGGTCTTCTCAAAGGGTTTGGTGAGATATCCAATATCAATACCTTTTCTGCCAAAAGCGAAGCTGAGGCTGAGACAGCAAATCTTCGCTTAGTTGCACTGCTTGCCCTCAGGGGGGCAATTGAGAGAAAGGAAAGCAGGGGATCTCATTTCAGGTCTGATTATCCAAACCCTTTGAGAAGACCCCTACATCAGATTCAAAAACTTTCGGACTTTAACGCAGTAAAGGACTAGCAACCAGATATCGCACCGACCTACAGCAGACGCATTGCCCGTAGCGCAATAACCGGCTAATGAATCTTGTGGCTCTCAGCTATAGACCAGGTTGGGGCAAGTTATGCTGTTATCGAGTAAATCAGAGCTCAACAACGAAAGGCTCCGATAACAGGAATGTATCAAAAACTACTTCGCTGGCTGGCTGATTCAAAGAAAAATTCACTGCTTAAAGCCAGGTTGCATATCAATCCCATATACAAGAACAGACAAGGTTCCGGTTACTGCTTCCCGGGTTCACAATATATTCCGGTCGATTTTCCATACGAGTTAGCCAATACCGCCAGTTGGCTTTTATGTAAATTGACAGTAGGTGACGTAGAACCAAAACCGTATCTGCCCAGCTTGATGCTGGGACTCAATAGGGAAAATGACGACGCCAAACTAGTACGGTTGACCAACATTGGGGACGGAACTTTTCTGGGGATTCTCCACTACGGACTTCAGCCAACCATCGAGCTGCGGCTTTCATTGACTGAAACCGCAGTTGCTGATGACTTCCAGCTCGAAGTAGCCAAGCTCAGCTCCTCGAGCGCTCAAGCCATGCTCGCACTGCGCATAGCAAGTGAAATAATTTCGCCAAAGGAGAGCCCAACCCGGGAAGTCACCCGGGATCTGTTAACTTTCACTAAGGTCATTGCACTTCAGGGAAGTAAAGTAGCAAATCAAGCCAAGGATATGGTTCTTGGGGTAACGCCGATAAACGTCATTGAGCCACCTCCCCCAACTGCTTCAAAATATGAAAAGTGGCTTTTCAAACAGAGTGCCACTTCCCCAGACATCAAACGCCGTGCACGCCGGCTATCCGATTCTTTCCCAGTCCGACCCAAATTCTCAATCGTCATGCCGGTATATAAAACAAATGAACTCTTTCTCCGGGAGGCGGTTGAATCAGTTCGAAGGCAGATCTATACCAACTGGGAACTCATAATCGTAGATGACGGCTCCAAGGTACCAGAATTGAGCAGCCTGCTTTCCGATATGGCTAAGCAGGAATTCAGGATTAAAGTAATCGAACTGGATGAAAATATGGGTATCTCCGAAGCCACAAATCGAGGGATTGAAGCTGCCAGCGGAGATTTTATCGGCTTTTTAGACCATGACGATATCCTTTCGGACGATGCACTGTTTTGGTTTGCTGATGTAGTCAACCGACAAAACAATACCAAGGTAATCTACAGCGACCATGACGTTTACTCCGAGTCAATTCATGTCGCAGATCACTACTATAAGCCCCATTATTTTAAACCAGACTGGAATCCCCTTTTATTTCTGGGCCAAAATTACCTGAACC
>JAKBSX010000067.1 GCA_021844725.1 Actinomycetes bacterium
TGGGACCAAACGGAGCAGCAACTATCATTCTCCTGGCCACTATTACGGCCAGGGAAGCCGCAATAGCCTCAAAAGCAGCAGATGTCCAGGCTAATCCGTAACCGGACCTGTCTACTATAAATCCAAACAAAAGTGGTCCAAAGACCGAACCCAAATAAGCTCCGGACTGGGTGATTCCAGTGGCATATCCCGCAGATTTTGGATAGTTCCATACCACGGCGAAGTTGAACAACCCGTTCCATCCCCAGCCAGCGCCGTAACTGATCATTGTGGCAGGAATAATTAGCCAACCAACTCCGCTCATCAGCATCAGGTACCCAAGGCCTCCTAAACCAACCATAGTTGCGACCACCTGGAAATGTCTACCATTTCGCCTATCGGCTAAAATTCCATTTATAAGTCGAGAACTCATACCCGTGACAGATCCGAGCACAACTAAATATCCAGCGTCACCCGGCTTCCAACCATGGTGCACTGAAGAAGACACCAGGAAAGCACCCAAACCATTGGCTGCACTTGAACCTAATCCCATCCCCACTGCAAGGACTATAAGAGGCGCTACGTAAACCTTATTCACGGGCCTGGCCTTGGCAACTTTGCGCTCAGACTTGTCGGGCCCCTTAGGTATCAAAAAATAAAGTATTGCCCCTATCGGGGCAATCATAAGATACGCATAGTGCCAGCCGATGGTCAATGCCACCAGTGGCACTGCGAGCCCGGAGATAAAAGTAGCGACCGGAATTGCTGCCTGTTTGATTCCAAAAGCAACCCCCTGGCGGGAAATCGGTATGACGTTAGACAAAAACAGGTTTATGGCAGGCTGAACTGCTCCATTTGTTATCCCGGCAAGGCTTAGGAAAATTAAAAAAACGAGGTAACTATGGGCCAACAACCCAATCCCCAGAAGGGCAATAACGGCCATGATGACACACACACGCATGATTCGCTCGAAACCGGAACGCTCTGCCATCTTTCCCGAGGCGATGGAAGTGAGTGCAGCTGAGGCAAAAAATACACCAACAGCACCACCTAACTCGGAAGCATTTAGATGGAGGTCATGTCGAATCTGTACCGCCAGAGCACCAGTGAGAAATACTGGAATACTGGACATCGTCGTTAGAGAAATTCCAAGGACTATCGGCCTCAGGGCAATCTTCTGTTGATCAATTGGTTTATTCAATTTACAAGTACCATAAGACCGTATTTCCCCTAAGCATATCGACTGATTATCAAGTGAAGATTATTTCATTAAGATCCTAAACAAAAGCTAACAACAACATAAATTACGTGTGAGTAATCGACTGAGCTGCCGAAAACTCATTGTACTAAAAATTAAATCAGCCAACCGCTCCTGGCTCGGAAGATATTGTGAGCCGTCTCCCAATCAAGATTGCTCCAACCGCTGCCAGAGATAAGCAAACAGCCATGACCCATGCTACGGAATAGCCAGCGTGTTCCACTACTATGCCAAATGCCAGTGGTCCTAGCACGGAGCCCACATAGGCACCCGACTGAACAGTACCAGTTGCGTAGCCGGCATACTTCGTGAAGTTTCGCACCACGCCAAAGATGAACAAACCATTCCAACCCCAGGCAGCCCCATAACTTACAATTATTCCCGGAATAATCAACCATCCATAGCCGAAAACCAGCATCAAATATCCCAAAGCTCCTATCGCAGCAGACCAAGCAGCAAACAGAAAGTGTCGGCCAGTTCTGCGATCGGCGAGCGCACCGTTACCAATCCTGGCTATTGCGCAAATTAGAGAACCAGCCACTGTGAGCAGTCCAGCAACACCTGGATTCCATCCGGAATGAACCAGAGAAGATACGATAAATGCACCAAAGGAATTGGCAGCGCCAGTTCCGAGTCCCATTGCTAACGCTAGCATTGCAATTGGGGCAGGCGATGGCCGAGAAGCTGTGTCAGTTACTCTTGAAGAGGGTCCACTCGGAACAATAGATTTTGGAACAAAGAAGTAAAGAATCAGTCCCAGGGGGACTACGCCGATATAAGCATATCTCCACCCAACCGTAAGGGCAATTAATGGAACCGCTAAGCCGGCAAGCAGTGTCGACACCGGAACCGCGGCTTGCTTAACACCGTAGGCAAAGCCTTGTCGTCGTTTAGGAATCACGTGTGATATAAATACGTTAATTGGTGGCTGAAGTGTCCCATTGATGGTGCCACTCACTGCTAACAGCAGAACAAACACCAGATAATTGCGCGCTGCGGCTCCTATGGAAAACAATGTCAGCGATGAAGCTAAGAGACAAATCCGCATTGTCCTGGCACCGTCAACCTTGTGAGAAATACGACCCCCTAGGTAAGAAGATAATGAAGCGAATCCGAAAAATGTAGCTACTGCAGCTCCAAGAAGTGAAGGGGTAAGGTTCAGATCATGCCTGATCTGAACCGCCAGAGCCCCAGTCAAAAATACCGGCATTACCGCAGACACTGCAATGCCGACAACTAAGAAGATGGGAGCAACCTTGAATTTGACATCCTCAGACTCTGTATTACTAGCTACGATCTCTATCTCATCGCTTGTCATCTGTCCTCCATTTTGCGCTATTAACCTTACTATTTGCGCAGGAGGAAACAGATTCCCAGGAGGCCTAATTTTCTAATATCATCACTGCCAAAGTAGGACAAATACGTTCCGCCCTTTTGGCCATGTCCAACAGATTAAGCGGTATCTCCGAAGTTTTTATTATCGGATAGCCCCAGTCATCAAGGTCGATAAGTTCTGGAAGTAATTCTGCACACATGCCGTGACCATTACAAGCAATTGGATTGATACGGAGTTTTGGCATCCTGGCCATTATCTAATTCCTTTACGCGTATCGGTTGGAACTAAATAGCTATTGATCCCTGAATAAGAACAACCTCCCTGCCGGTGAATATCAAGTTCGCTCTCGAAATATCGGAGCGACGACTTTGACAGGATCACTGCTCCATCCGGCATTGCACACCCACCCCGGCCCATCACCAGAGCACAGACCCGGTTTACCTCATCCACAACAGTGGTGATATTGCCTGGCCGTGACAACGTGTCCCAGAGCAAAGCAAGTTCTGGCAGGCCGTTAAAACATGGTCCGCACTGCCCCGATGACTGGCTGGCCAGGTATCTGATTATTTCAGACGTTTCAGTTATCGGGCAGCAAGATGAAACAGCTATCACGCCGGCACCTAATCCAAGGCCCATACCTTTCAGCGCTGGAGCACTGATAATCAGGTCCTTGACCTGCCCAGGAGGAACTAGCCGACCAAAATATCCCCCGAGTAACACAGAGCTGGTCTTTTGAAGGTTGATTGCCAAGGCCTCTAGCAGCTCGAAAACATTCAGGCCTGCTTCAACTTCAACCACAGCTGACCGACCGTCAGAATTTGTTATTGTTAGCAATCTTGTGCCAAATTCTGCATCGGTGCCAATCCCGGAATACCATTTGGCACCAAACCTAGCCAATAACGCAAGCTGAGCAAGAGTTTCGACGTTCGAAACCAGTGTTGGGCGACGCTTTATGCCCTTTTCTATAGGACGATCAGGAAGGTAAATTGGCTTACCACCAGAACCATCAACCGCTGAAATCACTGCGCTCTCAACCCCGGAAGGATATCCTACAGATGGATTTGAAATACTTATCTCAATTTTTACAGGATCAAATCCATGTCGCTCCGCCAGCGCTGAAGCGACAACCGATGCAACGGCTGCGTTAGCATATTTCAGATGAATATGTCCAGTCGCGGCCCCAAGACTGCTCGCTAAAATTGTCAAACCGTCAATAACGAGATGGGGATGACGAGTTAGCAAGGCGGCATCTTTACGCGAAAGAAATTCTGACTCCGTGCCATTGGCAGCGATCACCAAATTTCCGCTAAACCTTTGGTATGCTTCAATTTTTCTTGAGAGTGGAAATGCGGCGCCTCCCCTCCCGTATATCTCAGTCTCAGCCAATTGGCGTTTGAGGTGATGAATTGAACCAAAATATGGTTCAGCACTTCCCAGTAAACTGAGGTGATCATCCCATACCAGAGTTTCGGTCCCGAGATAGGAAGCTCTGGCTTTTATTATTTGGGCACCTCCGTATCCGAGCCGGGGAAAGCTTTTTGAATAATCCTGAGAAGACATTGACCACCTTGATTTTAGAAAAACTGATGAGGGCTTAAGAGGCAGATATGGTACCGGTGAAAGTGTTACCTGAATTACTCAAGTTCAAAGTTGCCGTAAGAGTTATTGGATTCCCATTGGGGCTGGTCATACTGCAAACAATGGTTGAGCCATTTAACGTGCTCACTGTTCCCCGATAAACGATAATATTTTCCGAAGTCGAGACAACTTCAACAATACTTGAAGCCATTGCCACTCCCCCATCCTGCGGAAACCCTATCAGGACGATAGACAATTCATAGCCATTAGAGGAAGACAACCCCCCAAGCAACCTGATAGCAATCTCGCCCTGAGAATTTGGCGGAGACTCATCCAGCTTCCCGTTCCAGGTCGAACTATAACCAGGTTTAATATCGATTACCGGAACCTTAGATTTAGCCGTCGTGACGTGCGAAGAGGAACGATTCGAGATTTGATCTGAAGCCAGAATGGCCTGATTCAAACCACCCTGTGCCCTAGTGGGCCAGCTGGGGGTGAATGGTCCAATTGCTGCCCAGAACATAATCATTGCCGGCACTGATATAGCTACAGCCCCCAAAAGAGCTCTCCTTATTGGGACCAAATCTTTGTAGCTGGCCAAACGAATCAATATTGCCCCGAGCAGCGAACCCCCCACTACGACATAGATGATCTTGCCAAACAGTATTGGGCTATCGGAACCACTTCCAAGTCCATGAATAACAGAAAGCGCAAAAATAGGATATGAAAGCCAGTGCAGCGTCTTCCAACTCTTGTAACCCATTTTAACCCGAAGTAGCGAAGTTATCAGAACGGCAATACCCAGATCAACGGCAACTGCTCCAAGGCCTATCCAAATCGGTCGGTACTGTGAAACAAAGGGCAGAAACACATCCTTTAGCCCAATTCTTGCATACTTGTCAAGAATTGCCGCTCCAACATGTATGGTAAGGATGACCACTGCCAAAAGCGACAGGGATCTGTGTACTTCAGGAGTTACAAATCGCGATCCACGGCGAAAATGAAAATTTCCCGCGGTCACAATTCCGAGTATTCCGATTAATCCCAGTAGCGCCAATCCGACGAAACCTGCAGAGCGGGAAATGTACCATAGCGGACTGATCGAAACGACAGCTATCGTCATCCGCTCCTCCGCTTGCCAATGTTAGCTAACCAACCCCCAAAATAGAAGTCTCCCCTGGCACCCCGGGCCATTGCGGGTAGACGTAATCTAGCCAGCCATTCTCTCCCTGATTTACCCATAGCCAATGTCCCGGTGGTAGCAATATTGGCATCGAGAGCAGATCCAGCCAGTGCGGTAACTGCATAAAACTCCGTCTCAGCTGGAGTTCCGTTAAATGGATCAATTATGTGATGGATCTCCCTACCGCCTGCCGTCCATTTTCTGGTAGTCGTAGAAGAGGTTGTGATTCCACCTCCGCAAATTCCTATAGACAATCCTGAAGCCCACGGATCGAGTGAACAATCATCAGTAATATTTATCGTCCAGTACTTACCATTATCCAAGGTTGAGGCGGAAATATCTCCGCCTAAATTTACCAGAACAGCCTCCTCCAACTCGGCTTCGATAGCTGTTTTGATCCTGTCGGCCAAAAAAGCCTTTCCGGTTGCACCAAGGTCAAACGTGACACCCTCAGCGACACTTATTGTCTTTTGTTCGCTGTTGAGTCGGACCCTGGAATAACCCTTAGGCAGTACAACTCTTATCGAAGCCTCACGAGATCCTTTTTGACTGATCAGGCGGAAATCCCTGTCATAACCGAGAGCCACCAAAGACCGGGCCACAGTCGGATCGACATATCCATTGGACATGCCTGCTCCAAACATCGCTGCTGTTATAGCGTCGAAGAGTAAAGGGCTGACTTTGATATCACTCCGACGCGACCCATTAAAAATAGTCATCAATTCCGAGTCACTTCGAAACCTGGAGGCTGTTTCGTCGAAATCAATAAGGTATTTACTAAAAATACTAATTGCACGGTCCGACGGAAACTCCGAGAATCCTGCCAACACGCACGTGGTTCCCAGAGCATTTACTCTGTAATAATCGTCCACCTTATGATCCACCGGTAGCCACGGGAGGCTGAGCAGACTGCGTCGACCCCGAACCTGCTGACGAAATTCCTTGCTGTGGGGATACTGGAACACCCGGTGGTGGAGCCAGACTCGGAGAAATCACATTATATCCACTATTGCCCGGTGAATTCGAGCTTGCTTGGCTACTGGCAGAACCCGTTGAAGACCCAACTGGTTTACCTGGATTGATTTTTGCAACAATTCCAGCAATGCTTATAACCGATGCCAATGCGGCCAGCCAGAGGGTTTTTACGATGAATGATGCCTTTGCCAAGCCTAAATCCCGACTGTGACGGGAAAACTTATACACTTTCGATCCCAATGCCTCTAAACATAGCTACATTCTGCCAGCTACAACTGAGACCACTCTGAATTTGAACATAAAGTATGCTTGTGAGATCAACTATTTTTGATCGGATTTAGAGTGAAGCCACACCAGTTAAACGATACCGGGACCACCAAGTCTAAAAACGATAAGAACTTGCCCAGACTCGCGGTTAGGGCATTGATCATAAACCCGGAAGGCAAAGTACTTCTAATCCAGGGAAGAGATTCCACGAATCCCACAAATACCTGGTGGTTTACTCCTGGTGGAGGGATCGAGATCGGCGAAACCCCAGATCAGGCTCTTATCCGGGAAGTACTGGAAGAAACTGGACTGATAATCGAGAACCCGGTACCACTGGGACGAGAAAGGATATCGAAATTCCGCTTTGAAGATACCGAATACTTCCAAAAAGAAAGCTTTTATCTAGTCCGGCTTCGGACTTTAGATACAGTTTCTCAAAGCCTTACCGAAATTGAAAAGAGGACTTTTCTAGCCCAAAAATGGTGGAGCTTGGAAGAATTGTCAGCAAGTTCAGCGATCTTTTATCCAACAAACTTAATATCCTGGATCGAAGAGATACTCCGGTAAACCAGTTGCCAGCAATCGTTCTGCTCTGCTGCGAAGCTACGGCAATCCAGAAAGGAAGAGTTAGGGTTGGCACTTAGCCAACCCTAGAAAGCTTGCGCAAACATTAACAAAACGCCAAAACCCGTTGACGCAGCCAATGCCTGTAATGCCTTATTATGAAACCTTTACCGCTGCCACCAACTTCGTCAGAGATTCCTTGGCATCTCCAAAAAGCATTATTGTCTTCGGGTCAAACATCAGCTGATTATCAATTCCGGCGAACCCCGGCCTCATAGACCTTTTCAAAAATATAATATTCTTAGCCTCTTCGGCCCTCAAGATGGGCATGCCATAAATAGGACTGCTCTCTTCATTCTTTGCCGCCGGATTGACTACGTCATTGGCGCCAACTATAAGTGCTACATCAGCCAGCTTGAATTCATCGTTGATTTCATCCATTTCTTTCAGTTGGTCGTACTTTACATCAGCCTCCGCTAACAGAACGTTCATATGGCCTGGCATCCGGCCTGCCACGGGGTGAATTGCATATGAGACATCGACCCCGCGTTGAGCTAACTGATCAGCTAATTCCCGCACGACATGTTGCGCCTGAGCTACTGCTAAGCCGTATCCAGGTACGATAATGACCTTTTGCGAATAAGCCAGTAAAACTCCGATATCGTCGGCGCTCCCGGAGCGAACTCCCTGGTCAGCCCTAACAGAGGTCCCATCTTCGCCCGTCGAAGCAGTAACTTTGCCAACCGCGGCAAACAGAACGTTTGACAACGAACGGCCCATGGCATCCGACATCATCTTGGTCAATAAGGTACCCGAGGCGCCAACTAATGTTCCTCCAACAATAAGGACGGTATTACCTATAACAAATCCACTTGCCGCCACGGCTAATCCTGTAAAAGCATTTAGCAAAGAGATCACTACGGGCATATCTGCTCCGCCAATCGGAAGCACGAAGGCCACACCTAGTAGTAGTGCTATCACCAGTAAAATCACCAGTACCGAGATACTTGCACCAAAACCAATAAGGTAAATCGCCAAAGCAAGAATCGCCAATAGAATCGCTCCGTTGGCAACTTGCTGACCGGCGTAGGTTATAGGTACACCGGTCATCAATTCCTGGAGTTTAGAAAAAGCCACCAGGGAGCCGGCAAAGCTGAGTGAACCCACAACTACAGAAAATACAACCGAGATGGCAAACACTACGCTGTGACCATTTGACCCGGAAACAAGGCGGATGTACTCGCCAATTGACACCAGGGCCGCTGCTCCACCACCTACCCCATTGAAGGCTGCAACCATCTGAGGCATTGCGGTCATCTTTACCTTGCGCGCCAGGACGACGCCAATCACGGTACCAATTGCTACCGCCACAGCCATAAGCAAGATCTTCGTACCCGAGGGATGAATTTCGGCCAGGCTTGCGGCAATTGCGATTACCATTCCCACCGCAGCAGTGGTATTGCCCTGGCGGGCACCCTTAGGCGAACTGAGCTGCTTGAGGCCCAATATGAATAACACTGCGGCTAAAAGATATAAAAGGCTAATCCCCTCCGACAGAGTGAAAGAAGAAGCTGCCAAAATATTTATTCCCACCATATCCCCTTATTTGCTCTGGTCTGACTGACGGCGGGGCTTGAACATTTCAAGCATTCGGTCTGTGACCACGAATCCGCCGACGACATTTATAGTTGCCAAAACAATCGCTGCGATACCAAGCCAAAGCTGGAGATTCCCTTTAGAGGCTGCGGTTACTGCAATAGCCCCCACCAAAATGATTCCATGAATGGCATTGCTGCCAGACATAAGTGGAGTATGCAGAATCGTGGGAACTTTGGAAATCACCTCGATACCCACAAAGGCAGCTAGCACGAAAGTGGTAATGTAACCAATAAGTTGAGGAGTCATTATGAATTCCCTCCAGGAATTG
>JAKBSX010000068.1 GCA_021844725.1 Actinomycetes bacterium
GGGACTTCTTTCATCTCGGCAAATTTGAACTGATAAATCACTTTCAACTTGAGAGCGCCAAGGCTCAGGTTAGGCAATCAGCATCAGTTGAGTGCTGGGGAGGGCTTCACCCTACACGCAGTGGATATTTAGTTTGGGATAAGAAGCTGGTAGGTGTTGTCGGTCAAGTTGATCCTATGGTGCTTGAGAGAGCGGGACTCGCTACTGACAAGGAGGTTGGATATTTGGAGCTGAACTTCGATCTTCTTACCGAGATGCTGCCGCCCCCCAGGAATATGGAGCCGATTTCCCCCTTTCCGCAGGCCCAGGTGGATTTGGCATTCGAGGTGCCGGATTCGGTCAGCTCGTGGGAGATTGAAGAGGCTCTTACCTCTCAGGTGTCAAAGGAAGTGGTATCGGCAGCATTGTTTGATGTGTACCGCGGACCTAATCTCGCAGACGGCCATAAATCTTTAGCGTTTTCTGTGAAGATGGCTAATCCGCAGAAGACTCTTACAGATTCAGATATCTCTGTTATCAGGGAAAAATGTATAAATATCATCGAAACCAGATTCAAAGCGAAGCTGAGAAGCTGAATTGGCTGCATAATCATTCACAAGCATGTATGATTAGGATATGAAATCTGTTGTTTTAGGCGCCTCTGGCTATAGCGGGGTGGAGCTTCTTCGCATACTGGCAACTCATGGCGATATTGATGTGGTTGCAGCTGGTGCCACCAGCCACGCTGGACAGAGGATATCGAGCCTTTTCCCTTCCCTGTACCCCTTCAGTGGAGAGGTTGAATTCATAAGTAGCGACATACTGATCGAAGACATAGTTTCAGGAGACCTTGAGGTGGATGTGGTCTTTCTGGCGCTTCCGCATGGCATCAGTCAGACAGTTGTGCCCAGGCTGTATCAAAAGGTTGGCCTGATAGTTGATCTGGCAGCAGATTTTCGTCTTAAGGATGAATCCCTGTATCCGAAATGGTACGGATCAACTCACAGTGCATCAGATTTTCTGTCTAAAGCTGTCTATGGTCTGCCGGAAATCAATCGGGATCAGCTCAAAGGGGCAAAGTTGATAGCATCGGCTGGATGTTACGTGACCTGTTCCACCTTGCCGCTGTTTCCCCTGGTGACCCAAGACCTGATAATAAGAGGATCTACAATAATTGATGCTGCAAGTGGTGTTACTGGTGCGGGAAGGTCTCTAAAGGAAAATCTGCTTTTTTGCGAGATTGATGAGGACTTTTCAGTCTATGGTTTGAAAAATCACCGCCATACGCCTGAGATAGAGCAGAACCTTGGCTGTCAGGTGCAGTTCACTCCTCATTTGCTTCCGACCAACAGGGGTATTTTGGCGACTACTTACTCCACTCCGTCCGAGAAGTTCGAGGGTTCTCTCAGTGCTGCAGCTGACCCGGAGGCGATTGGATCAGAGTTGTTGATTGCGGCGCTTACAGAGGCCTATGGGGATGAGCCGTTTGTTTTCGTCACCCCGGACCCGCCATCAATCAAGGCCACGCTTGGGTCAAATAATGCGATGGTGTGGGCGACCTATGACCACCGCACCAGAAGAATAATCACGGTTTCGGCGCTTGACAATTTAGTAAAAGGAGCAGCAGGCCAGGCGATCCAGTGTGCCAATATTGCGCTTGGTTTAAATGAGCAAGAGGGTCTTGTATCGTTTGGGCTTTATCCCTGATTTCGAAAGGTATTTTATGAGTGTTTTGTACCCAGAAGGATTTCTGGCGGCTGGATATGCATCCGGAATAAAAGAATCCGGTGGTTTGGATTTGTCGCTGGTTGCGTTGGAGGATTCAAACCGGGCGGTGGCAGCTGCCACGTTTACTCAAAATCTTGCAGCTGCGGCACCCGTTCAGGTTTCTCGCCGCAATTTGAGCCTGTCAAATCAAATGATCTCTGCAGTGGTACTCTCGAGCGGTAATGCCAACGCTGCCACCGGGAAAAAGGGCCTTACTGATGCCGAGCTGATGTGCAGGCTGGTCGGCGAAGGTCTTGGAGTTCCCGAAAGTTCTGTACTTGTCTGCTCCACCGGGTTGATAGGTATTGCGATGCCCACCGAGAAGCTGCAATCCGGAATTCCCCGGTTAGTAAAGAGTCTTGGTGCAGATGCAGACGATGGGCTGAAAGCGGCCCGTGCGATAATGACTACCGATACAAGGGAAAAGCTGGTGGCCATCCAGGGTTCAAATTTCCGCATCGGAGGAATGGCTAAGGGCGCTGCAATGCTTGCTCCCAATATGGCTACCATGCTGGCAGTACTCACTACTGATGCGGCTGTTGATTCAGCCGATCTATCCAGGATGCTGGCGATTGCGGTGCAGGACTCATTCAATCGGCTTGTAATCGATGGTTGCACTTCCACCAATGACACCGTCATTGCGTTGAGCTCCTCAAAATCTGCCGGGGTCGATCCTGAGGAGTTTCAGACTCTTTTGACCGAAGCATGCAAATCTTTGGCGATGCAAATGGCACTCGACGCGGAAGGTGCCACAAAGTGTGTAACAGTCACGGTCCAACGAGCAGCCAATGAGCGGGAAGCGGATCTTGGCGCCCGCAAGGTTGCTGTGTCCCGGCTGGTGCAGTGCTCTTTTTATGGTTCTGATCCCTATTGGGGACGCTTGGCATCTGAGCTTGGTAGTAGCGGAATTAATTTCGATATGGATAAATTAGCCGTTACCTATGGCGAAATAACTGTGGCTTCAGGTGGAGTGACAGTTCAGTTTGACGAGAAGGCCCTGGCACAGTACATGTCGGGTCGGGAGCTGAAAGTGACTTGCGATTTGGGCCTTGGATCCGGAAGTGCCAGTGTGATCACAACTGACCTTAGTCCTGGCTATATCGATGAAAACATGAGGACGTCGTAGATGTCTAATGTGCACAGTTCTATTGAAGCCGGCGGTGACGTGTGGCTGAAGAGTCAACTTTTGGTTGAGGTACTTCCATACATAAGGCGGTTCTTTCAAAAGGTGGTGGTGGTGAAGTATGGCGGCAATGCCATCGGTGACTCCACCGGTGAACTGGACCAAAGTTTACTGTCGTTTGCCCAGGATATCGTGCTTATGCATTCGGTGGGGATTCTGCCAATAGTGGTTCATGGCGGAGGACCTCAGATTGGGAGTTATCTTGAGAAATTGGGGAAAAGTTCCAGGTTCATCGACGGGCTAAGGGTTACCGATGCCGAGACGCTTGAGATCGCAAGGATGGTACTTGTCGGCAAAGTAAATCCTGAAATTGTTACCGCAATCAATTCGCTAGCCACCGTAGCGGTCGGGCTATCTGGTTCGGATGCTGGCCTAATAATGGCTTCTCCCCATTCGGAGGAGCACGGATATGTGGGCAAGGTGGATGCGGTCAATCCGGAGATTCTGGAGAAGCTGTTAGCCCAAGGTCTGGTGCCAGTGGTTGCTACAATAGGTGTTGATCAAAGTGGCAATTCCTATAACATCAATGCCGACACGGTTGCCGGGGCGATTGCCGGTGCAATTAAGGCAGAAAAGCTGGTCTATCTCACCAATATCGATGGAATTCGCAGTGTTGCTCACGACCCGAAGACACTTATCCGTCAGGTTGGTTCAGAGGAGCTTTTGCAGTTGATCGAGGAAGGGATCGTGTCGGGCGGAATGATACCAAAGGCGCTTTCCTGCATTGACGCTATAAGCAAGGGGGCACATTCTGCTCACATTTTGGACGGTACTAAACCCCATGCTTTACTGGTGGAGATTTTTACTGATCAGGGGATAGGGACGATGATCAAGTCTGGCACCCCGACTGACTGGGAGATTAATTGATGACTAACGAATCTTTGCTTGAATTTATGGACTCCCTTGATGATCTGGATCCTCTTGAGCTTTCAAACACCATATTGATGCCGAACTACGGGCCGGCTGCGATATGCCTGGTAAAAGGTGAGGGAGCAAAGGTTCTCGACTCAACGGGACGTTGGTACTACGATTTCCTCTCCGGGATAGCTGTAGCATCGTTGGGTCATGCTAATCCTGCGGTGGCCGAAGCAGTCTCTTGGCAGGCCCAGGAGCTGATGCATGTTTCCAACATCTTTGCTAATCTAATTGGTCCCAAGGTGGCGGCGATGATAGATCGTCTGATCAGGTTGGAGCGGCTTTCATCGGGTCCAGGCCGGGTATTTTTTGCGAATTCCGGAGCGGAGGCAAATGAGGCAGCAATCAAATTGGCCCGTAAATACGGCCTTGAGAGTGGGAAGCACCATATCATCACGGCACTTGGGTCCTTTCACGGTAGAACCATGGGGGCTCTGAGCGCCACGGGTCAGCGTTCAAAGCAGATTCCGTTTGAACCACTGCTGCCGGGATTTTCTCATGTCCCATGGAATGACGTTGCGGCTATTGAATCCGCTGTGACTGAGGCCACGGTGGCTGTGATGCTTGAACCGATTCAAGGTGAGGCTGGGGTGATTGACCCGGATGAAACCTATTTAGGTGAAGTTCAACAGTTGTGTAGATCCAGGGACCTTCTACTGATTATTGACGAGGTGCAGACTGGGTTTGCCCGTACTGGAAAGTGGTTTGGTTTTCAACATTATTCGATAGAGCCGGATATCGTGACCATGGCAAAAGCGCTCGGATCCGGGATGCCCATCAGCGCCTGTTGGGCACGGGAGGGGCTGTCAGAAGCCTTTGCACCCGGAGATCATGGCACAACCTTTGGAGGCCAGCCGCTGGCAGCTTCTGCTGCTTTGGCGACCATCCGGAAATTGATAGAAATCGACGCCCCTGCCCGGTCGCAAGAACTGGGGGAAGCAATGCTCAAAATGTATGAAGGCAATGCCGATATCGATTCAATTTCAGGCTCCGGTCTATTGCGGGGGATAAATTTGAAAAGTCCATCAGCTAAAAAGGTGGCATTGCGTGCAATGGAACTCGGAGTGATAGTCAACCCAATTGGGGAGAAAGTCATTCGACTGGCACCTCCTCTAATTATTTCACTACCGGAGCTTGAGAGCGCCTGTCAATTAATTCTGCAGGCGATTAGTGAGGTGGAATGAGACATTTCTTGGAAGTAGATGATCTTTCTAAAGATGAATTGCTCACTGTGCTAGACCTGTCTGAGATTGAGAACCCGGATAGGGTGCTTACCAACCAATCTGTTGGACTGGTTTTTGAAAAGGCTTCCCTCAGAACTAGAAATTCCTGTGAAGCTGCAGTGGTTCAACTTGGCGGACACCCGGTTTCTATCGCCGCCGGCGAAGTCGGCATTGACAAGAGGGAATCGGCGGAAGATGTAGCCCGCACTTTAGCCTGTTATCATTCCTTCATTGGTGCGCGGGTGTTTGATCATTCAGTACTGGTGAGAATGGCTCGGGCTGTAGATGATTTAGGAGCAGGGGCTCAGATCATAAATCTTCTCTCAGATTCATCACATCCATGTCAGGCTATTGCCGACCTATTGACTATTCGGTCTCATGTGGGTTTTAGCCCGGATGTCAAGGTGGCATACGTTGGGGACAGTAATAACGTAACCCACTCTTTGGCCATTGGGGCATTGATGGCAGGGCTCAAGGTATCAGTGGCATCGCCCAACGGCTACTGGTTCCCACAGGATGAGCGCGACGAACTGGCTGGTTTTGGAGAGATCAGCTTTGTTGAGGATCCTTACCAGGCTGTTTTCGGAGCCGATGTTGTTTACACCGATGTCTGGACTTCTATGGGTAAAGAAGAGGAACGTAACCAGAGGCTGCGCGACTTTCAGGGATATTGTGTCGACAGCTCCCTTATGGCGAAGGCTAGCAGCCAGGCAATTGTCATGCACTGTCTTCCGGCTCACGAAGGGGAAGAGATTTCGCGGGAGGTTTTAGAGTCGCCAGCTTCGGTGGTTTGGGAACAGGCAAGGAACCGGATGAAGGCCATGCGTGGGCTGTTTCAGTTCATGAGCGGTGTGAGGTAGAGGAGCTAAAGATGGCCAAGAATCAGAGACAGCACCGTATAGGTAAGATTCTTGAAAACAATCTGGTAACTTCACAGGCTCAGTTGGTCGAGTTGCTCGGAGCGGAGGGAATAGTTGCCACCCAGGCTACGGTATCTCGGGATCTCGAGGAACTCGGTGCGATCAAGGTCCGGGTTTCCGGAGGTGAGAGCGTTTACGCGGTTCCGGAGCTACCCAAAGATCAGTCGGTTCCTGAGGACCACCTAAAGCGGGTCATGTCAGACTGGGTTGTGGAAATAACTTTTTCTTCGGTTATTGTGCTGCTTCGCACACCCCCGGGATGTGCACATGTTGTGGCTTCCGCTCTCGACCGTTCTCAGATGAGCGAGATCATTGGCACGGTTGGAGGGGATGATACGGTAATGGTTATTGCCAGCGAGAAAGTTGGAGGACAGTTAGTCGCCGATAAACTTAGTCGCCTGGCCGGGCTTTAGACTCTAATTCGAAGCCCGATCGGATCTCGCCAAATCAGTAAGTAGTAATCTACACTCAGTTCAAATGGAGTATTGGTATGTCAAAGGGAAGAGTTGTTCTCGCCTATTCAGGTGGACTTGACACTTCGGTGGCGGTCAAGTGGATTTCAGAAGTGCATGACCTTGAGGTCATTGCCTTGGCAGTGGATGTGGGACAAGATGAGGATTTTGATGTAATCAGAAACCGTGCTTTGGCGGCGGGTGCCGTTGAAGCCGAGGTGGTGGACGCCAAGGACGAGTTTGCCAGTGACTTTATCGTTCCTGCCATCTTTGCCAATGCAATGTACGAGAATAAATATCCTCTGGTATCTTCACTTTCTCGACCGGTGATTGCCAAGCACCTGATTGCTGCCACCAAAAAATACGGGGCGCAAATCGTGGCTCACGGCTGCACCGGAAAGGGTAACGACCAGGTGAGGTTCGAGGTATCCTTGAGGGCTTTGAGACCGGATATTGAGATTCTTGCTCCAGTGAGGACCTGGGGGTTGTCGAGAGCGGATTCAATCGACTACGCAGCCAGACACAGCATCCCGATCATGGCCACAAAGGAGAAGCTGTATTCGATTGACCAGAACCTGTGGGGCAGGGCGATTGAGGCCGGCGAGATGGAGGACCCGTGGGTAAAGCCGCCAACAGGTATTTATCAGACCACGGTGCTCTCCGCCACAGAACCGTCCACAGTTATCATTTCATTTGAATCAGGTGTGCCCACGGCAATTGACGGTGAGAGGATGGATCTGGTTCCTCTGATTTCGAAACTTACCCAAAAGGTGGGTTCCTACGGATTTGGAAGAATCGACATGGTGGAAAATCGCAGGGTGGGAATTAAATCCCGTGAAGTGTACGAAGCTCCAGCGGCGCTTGCCCTGATTATGGCCCATGCTGATTTGGAGGATCTGACACTGGAACGCGATCTTGCTCATGAAAAGCTGCGGCTTAGTCCCAGATGGACTGAGTTGGTTTATGACGGCCTGTGGTATTCCCCTCTAAAGCAATCACTTGACGCGTTTATGACTGAGAGTCAGAAGTTTGTCACGGGGGAGGTTCGGTTGTCGCTTGAGCCAGGGAGGGTGATGGTTGAAGGGCGTCGTTCGCCAGTTGGCCTCTACGATTACGAGCTTGCGACTTATGACGCGGCCGACGCATTTAGGCATGAAGATGCTGAAGGATTTGTTAGGTTATGGGGTTTGGGTGTTCAAACATGGTCGAGAAAGCAGCTAGGGTCGCAATAGGTTCGCTAGACTTTCGAACCGTGTTTGTAGCAATTGAGGGATGATGAAGTGCTCCCTTGGGAAGTTTTAGAGGTAACGTAAATGACACTGTGGCATGGAAGGTTCGGAGCGACTCCCTCATCAGAGCTTCTGCTATATACCCAGTCGTTGAGTTTTGATAAGAAGTTGGCGATAGACGATTTGGCTGGCTCAAAGGCGCACGTCAAGGGTTTATTAAGGTCCGGGATCATTTCAGAAGAGGAGGCAGAGATCTTGCTTGCCACTCTTGAAAAGGTTCAGGCTGAGTTGGATTCGGGAACCTTCATTTTTGAAAACTCAGATGAAGATATTCATACAGCAATTGAGCGCAGGGTGACCGAGCTTGCTGGCGACACCGGAGCAAAGCTGCATACTGGGAGAAGCCGCAATGACCAGGTGGCAACCGATCTAAGGTTATTTACAAAGCGTGAAATGGGCAACGTGGCCAGCAGGATCCTCGATTTCCAAAGGCTGCTTCTTGGTTTGGCTGAGTCGGCAGAGGATGTCTACCTTCCGGGGTATACCCACCTGCAGAAGGCCCAACCAATCCTGCTTTCGCATTATTTTCTTTCACACGGCTGGGCTTTGTCCAGGGATTTCGACCGGATCATTGAGACTATTTCCCGACTTGATGTCTCTCCTTTGGGGGCTGGGGCTCTAGGCGGTTCGTCCCTTCCATTGGATCCTGATTTTGTTGCCGCAGAACTGGGGTTCTCAAAGAGGTTTGAAAACTCCCTTGACGCGGTTTCAGACCGGGATTTTGTTGCTGAATCCCTGTTTGATCTGGCACTGCTTGGGGTTCACTTGTCCCGGATCGGTGAGGAATTGGTGCTTTGGTCCAGCGAAGAGTTTGGTTATCTCCGTTTGGATGACGCATACTCCACCGGATCCTCAATGCTGCCACAGAAAAAGAACCCTGACATCGCCGAGCTCGCCAGAGGTAAAGCAGGTCGTGTAATTGGTTCTTTGACCGGATTTCTGGCGACCCTGAAAGGTTTACCACTGTCGTACAATAGAGATCTCCAGGAAGACAAAGAGCCTCTTTTTGATGCCCTTAACCAGGTTTCGCTGGGAATTTCTGCACTTTCAGGAATGCTATCCAGTGCCGGATTCGACTTTTCAAGAATGCGGAAGGCGGCAGATTCGCAGTTTCTCTGCGCCATAGATCTGGCGGAATGGCTGGTATCAAAAGGAGTTCCGTTCAGGAGTGCCCATGCGATAATCGGCGGACTGGTAAGGGATTCAATTGAGCGTCATGT